>JAKFCK010000678.1:0-10724 GCA_036676685.1 Chitinophagaceae bacterium
GAGCTGGTGATAATGATCTTCGAATAATTTATGCAGCTCCATAAAACTGTTCCCGGAAACGTTCCAGTGAAACTTCCTTGTTTTGGTATAAAGTACCATGGCATCAGCCAGCACGGAAGTGAGCATATCCGCCAAACCTGTTATACTTTTTGCGCTTAATCCAATATTCGCTTTCATTATTAACTGGTTAAAAGTGAGAGAGAAAGGTAAAAAGGCAATATCTGTTCCACATTACCCTTCACGGTCACGCGTCTTCCACAGATTGTGAAATTACTCCCCAGCTTTTCCGTTTAATCTACATTTATTTCGTTTAAAATTTGCGGCACAGCATTTTCATAATGATAAGAAACAACCTTCATTTTAAAATTTAAACTTACAACTATGTTACGCTGGACAGTCACCTTTTTAATAATCGCAATTATTGCAGCCATTTTTGGATTTGGCGGTATAGCCCATGGTGCAGCCGCAATAGCAAAAATCCTGTTCTTTATTTTTATTGCACTTTTTGTGGTGTCTTTAATATTCGGAAGATCCCTGGATCGTTCGTAAAATAATCCTCCTCTGCAAGCCCGTTTTTAACACCGTTTTACGATTATGAAAAAAGGATTTCAAATATTAAGTATACTCTTCCTTCTCGGATGGATAAGTGGATTTTTCTTTTTCGACATTGGGATGCTTATCCACGTATGCCTGGCAGTCTCTTTGCTGTTATGGATACAATCAGTAATTACTCCCGGGATGAGGGTGGAAACGGAATCCTGAGCAGATAGGAAGTATCGTATCATTGGATAAAAAATTTTTAATACTGTATTTTAAAACTAAAAACCAATCAAAATGAGTAACACAAAAGCAACATTAGGAATAATCGCAGGAGTGGCAATCGGCGCTCTTGCCGGTATTCTTTTCGCTCCAGAAAAAGGTTCAGAAACCAGAAAGAAAATTGCGTCAAACACCAATGACCTGGCAGATTCCGCAAAAAATTCTTTCAATGATTTCATTGACAACCTGAAAAATGTCTATGCTGATGCAGGAACAAAAACAGACCAGTTAAAACAAACTGCAAAAGCGAAAATGAATAACCTTAAAAATGAAGTGAGAGCGGCAGAAAATCCGTTTTCGTAATTTTCCCTGGCCAGGCGGTCAGGCTAAACAATATCTATGAAGTCTACATTGATCCATATAGGTGATGTGATAAAAAGAGCAGCGGAAACTAAAGCTGCAGTTTTAAAATTAAAAGCTGCACAGCAGGTTAGTTTTCTTTCACGCAATCTTTCTATTGTTACAATTGCAGGAATTACCGTTATTTTATTGGTAATTATCAACCTGGGTAATATTTAGTAATTCCGTGCTTTTTGTAGCAAATGCGTAAATGGTTTTATGCAGGCTTTATTGCAAGGCTGCCTGGTCATTATTTAATTCTTTCGTACCCAAACTGCACCAGACTTCCCGGTCTGTTACCCCATTCATTCATTTGCCGGAAAATTTATGTTTACGTCGGTAGTGTGAACTGCCGTATCTTATCCTTCAAACAGCTTCATGAATAATTTCAATGAGCGTCTTCGACAGATTTTATTGCTTTTGATAATTATTTTTCTAACCTATCTCTGCATAACGGAGCTGGTCATTTTTTTACCTGGCCTTCTTGGAGCAATAACTTTTTACATCCTAAGCCGGGCGAGTTATTTTCAACTTGTATTTAACAAAAAATGGAAAAAGGGCCGGGCTGCGGGGCTCTATATCCTATATTATTTACTCATTTTAGGGATCCCGATATTCCTGGCGGTAGTAGTTATCAGTCCAAAGGTTAATGCTTTCCTCGATAATCCGGATGCTATGATTGAAGCGGCTAAAACATCAGTGATGGCTGTGCAACAAAAGCTGGGTGTATCCCTTATATCAGAGAAAACGCTCACCAACTCACTGGATAAGATTTCAGCCTTTATACCCACACTGCTCAACAGTACCGCTAACCTCATTTCAAACCTGGCCATAATGCTGTTTGTTTTGTACTACATGTTATACAATGGTACCGAAATGGAAAGATACCTGAACCGGGTGATCCCTTTAAGACAAGAGAACATCAGCATGCTGGCTTCAGAAACAAAAATAATGGTACGGGCTAATGCTTTGGGCATTCCATTAATCTCCATCATACAAGGATTGGCGGCCACGCTGGGTTACTTTATGTTTGGTATAAAGGACTGGGCTCTTTGGGGGTTCCTCACGGGGATCTTTGCTTTTTTTCCTGTAGTCGGCACTATGATCGTTTGGGTGCCGTTGGTGATCTTTACTTATGCCACGGGAGGTTCCGGGCAGACCATCGGCGTATTTTTATACAGCCTGCTCATTACAGGTAACATTGATTATGTGGCAAGGATCACCCTGCTAAAGAAGCTGGGCAATGTGCACCCTGTAATCACTATTCTCGGTGTTATAATCGGGTTAGGCCTGTTTGGTTTTATAGGATTGGTCTTTGGTCCCCTTCTACTGAACTACGTTATTGTGCTTTTTGAGATCTACTCCAATGAATTTGTAATCAGGGAGCCGCAGGAGACCACGGAAAAAAACGCCTCCGAACTATCCTAAATAAATTCGCCCCGGCAAGCCGGGGCGAAAAGGATATGCAAAAAATTATCTTACTTAATTATTGTCTTCTCTCCCGTATTTTTTCCCAAACCGTAGTACCAGACCTACGTTGTGTATTCCTGTCTGTATTCCTGTCCGTATCCCGGCGATACACAGTATTGTCGTTATTGGACCCTACACGTTGGCCGTTTGCTTTATAACTTACTGAATTGCCTCCGCCAAAAATGCCACCTCCATTGAATCTCGCCGTCCATACCCCGCGATCTTTTGTCCAGGAGACGTTTCCTGCATTTGGATAATCGCGGTAAAACGCGTCCCTTACCTTGCGTGGTGCATTGTTGGTATATTTTCCATTATTATTACCCTGCTGATCATTATTCCGGTAGGTACCATCATTGCCACGCCGGTTATTTTCATAACGGTCGTCATCATGTGCTTTAGACTTGTGAGCCTTATCATATTTTTTGCCTTGTTTCTGTTGTCCTTTACCCTTTCCATTTCCCTGGGCCATGGCTCCCAAACTGAGGGTAAAAGCTGCGAGGACAAATAAAAATTTTTTCATGATTTTGAGGTTTTGTTGTTTAGCTGGTATGCCCGAAAATCATGCCACCCGCATTGATATCTGCTAAGGATATCATAAACATTTGGAGATGTGCGTAGTATGAGGCCTGTATTGCGGAAGTATTAACAGATTGCAGCCGGTAAAACCTAAATCCTGCCCCGCCGGGGTCATATTATTTCAGCAACAATTTTCCGAATTTATGGAGTTCGTCTTTTTCCTGCGGGGTCAGATCCTGGCGACCGTCGGTTTTCATTTTGAAAAAAAGCACGCGCTTATGGGTAGGATACCTGTTCAGGATGGCTTCTATCAGGGCTGGTGTAGCCTTATCTTCCTTATCCGGCACCGGTGCCGCGGGCTTTTCAGTTTTGTACCGGGTTGGTTTTTTCAGGATGATGGCTTCCAGTGTAGCCAGGTGCGCCGGTGACACACCTTCTATTTTACTGGCTTTACTGTGGAGCCCTTCGAGCTGTTTTTTACTCAGTCCGCCGCGTTCCTGGTATTGTTGCAGGAAACTTGCGATTAATGGGGAATCCGGCCGGCCGGCCAGCGCGTATTTCAACACCATCAACACCACATCCACCGATGGTTCTATGGCAGGCGAATTTTTTCCCGCGTATCGTTTCATGTAGAATAAAGTTTACAAGCGTTATCACGCCAAGTTGGGAGGATCGATCCGTTCTTCGCAAAACTAATCATTTAAAAATCGTGCAACCCTAACCGTAACGTACAGGAAGTCCCCCGAACATATCCGGCGATGTAGAATTTATACTACTTATGAGATAAAGGCATGATATAAATTAAGGTGAAACCCTTGCCAGTAAAGCGTTTCAGAAGGAGAGGAAGTTATCAACATTTTTTTTTATTAACACATTGCTAAACAGGAAATAAGTGAAATGATTATTTGAAATCCTCATTATTTAAAAAAGAATGACTTGTTTAATCGGGAAGAAAAAACATATTTTTGGCCTCGTTAAAAAAGCGTAACCAATAAATCCAATATAAATGAAGAACATCGCTTTGTCGGCAGTTGTATGCCTCCTTGTATTTGCCTCGTGTCAAAAGACCGCTGATGTAGACGCCACGTTTGCTGCCCAAACAGAAAAAACGGTTTCGGTTTGTACTTATGATGCTGAAACTTTGTTGGCCAGCAGCAAAAGAAGAAAACCAAACTCTCCAAAACCTACTGATACCACAACCACAACAACCCCTCCCCCTACCACAACGGACCCTACTCCAACAAGCCCTACTCCAACCGGAACAAACTACTCCTGCATCCTGATCGACTTTGACGGGCAAACGGTGAGTAACACGTTATGGAGTGGTGGTGCTACCATCAACTGTGCAGCCTCTGGTTTGTCCGCATCACAAATCACCGAAGTACTGAATGAAGTAAGGGCACTGTATAGCGCTTATAACGTTTACGTTACTTACGATGAAGCGGTTTACAACGCGGCTAATCCCCTTAAAAGAACAAGGGTGATCGTAACTCCCACAAGTTCATGGTATGGTGCCGCAAGCGGTGTGGCCTATACGGGTTCCTTCACGTGGGGTGACGGAACGCCTGCATTTGTTTTCTCAGACAGGTTATACTACACGTCACATTACGTGGCAGAAATAGTAGCACACGAAGCCGGCCACACGCTGGGCCTGAGGCACCAGACGCAATATGACGCATATTGTAACCTGGTAAGCACATACCGGACAGGAGCTGTTATGGGCAATAGCCTGAATTCCAGCCAGGGTCAGTGGATCTATGGAACAACCACCGGTTGCAACATATACCAGGACGACAACGCTTATTTGAGCAGCATGCTGGGCAGATTGTAACCCACCTGCATAAATTTATCTTCCATGCACAATTGCTGAATTAAATCAGCGGTTGTGCATTTTTTTATTGTGAAATTCTAAAGGATTTCAACGAAAAATTTAAGTAGGTTTGCCCCCACATAAAATGTAAATGATTATGAAAAAACTATTTGTTTCGATTGTCCTTGTTGCATCACTCTTTAAAGCCCGTGCAGATGAAGGAATGTGGCTACCGATGTTGCTCGGCCAGCAGGTGTACAACGATATGGTAAAAAAAGGGTTAAAATTAACGAAGGAACAACTCTATTCGATCAACAAGTCATCTATAAAAGATGCGATACTGATCTTTGGTGGCGGGTGCACCGCGGAGATCGTGAGTAACCAGGGATTGATTTTCACTAACCACCATTGCGGTTATGATGCCATAGCAAGTGCGAGCAGCGTACAGAATAATTACCTGAGAGACGGGTTTTATGCCTTTAATAAAGACCAGGAAATAAAAAGCGCACTCACTGTTCAGTTCCTGGATAGGATCGTGGATGTGACCAAAGAAGTGGAAGAGGGTCTAAAAGGATTAGCCTGGGCAGACCGGGTGAAAAAGCTGCAGGAGGTGTACAAATCAATCACAGATAAAGCGGCAGATAAAGAGAACGGAAAAACCGGTAGGATCTACAGCATGTTCAAAGACAACCAGTACCTGATGTATGTGTACCAGACTTACCGCGATGTTCGCCTGGTAGGTGCGCCCCCGGAAAGCGTAGGTAAATTTGGTGGCGACACAGACAACTGGGAGTGGCCACGCCACACGGGAGATTTCTCCATTTTCCGGGTATATAGTGCCAAAGATGGTAAACCTGCTGAGTATAGTAAAGACAATATTCCTTTAAAACCGAAACACTTTTTACCGGTAAGTATCAAAGGAATTAAAGATGGCGATTTTGCAATGATCTATGGTTACCCCGGCAGTACTAACCGTTATGAGACCAGCTATGGTATTAAGCTAAAAAACGAAGTGAACAATCCTGTCCTGGTTTCCCTCCGGGATATGCGTTTGAAGAATATGTATGAGCAGATGATCAAAGACCCGGCAGTAAAACTGAAGCTTGCATCAGATTATGCCGGTATCGCCAAATATTGGAAGTTTTATGATGGGGAGACCAAACAGCTGGTTAAATTTAAGACATACGAAGAGAAGCAGGCTTACGAACAAAAATTTGCCGCATGGGCAAAAGGAAAACCGGAATATGAAAATATCCTCACGGAGTACAGCAAAAATTATATAGCCTGGACACCTTATGCCAAACAACGGCAATTCCTGTTGGAGGGTATACTAGGGAGCCCGTTGGCAGCTTTCGCCTCCTCGCTTATGGGCCTGGAAGCAGCTATGGTAAGGCAGGGTGGTACTGCAGACGATATCAAAAAAGCTGCAACCGCAGCAGATAACCAGCGAAAGAATTTCCTGGAATCAGAAGACAAACCAAGTGATGTAAAAATCCTTGCAGCCGTTGCCCAGGCTTTTTACAATGAAGTGGACAAAAACCAGCATCCTATAGGTTTTTACGAAAAGCTGAAAGCAAGTTACGGCGACCTTGGAGATGAAGCCACTTACAAAAAGTGGGCTGCTGACGTATTTGCAAATACGATGATCCTGGATGATTCAAAATGGACAGCTTTTATAGCTAACCCGAATGCCAACACCCTGCAGGGCGACCCGGCATTTGACTTTGCTTCTTCTTTTGTAAAAAATTACAACACAAAATATGCATCCCTGTACTCGGTGTTTATTAATAAGAACAACGAGTTGGGCAGGAGCTATATGAAAGGCATTATGCAAATGAATCCTGCCGCCGTTAATAAAATGTATCCCGATGCGAATTCCAGCATGAGGGTAAGTTATGGCAATGTAAAAAGTTATAAACCACGTGATGCCGTGTTTTATGACTACGTAACCACCAGTAAGGGCCTGCTGGAAAAATATAAAGCCGGGGATTACGAATATGACCTGCCTGCCAAACAAGTTGAATTGATCAGGAAAAAAGATTTCGGACAATATATAGATAAAACAAGGAACGACCTCGTGATAGGATTTATCACCACAAATGATATCACTGGTGGAAACAGTGGCAGTCCGGTAATTGATGGCAGCGGAAACCTGATCGGGCTCGCATTCGATGGTAACTATGAAGCTTTAAGCCACAAGATTGCTTTCGACAAAGACCTTAACCGAACGATCAATGTAGATATCCGGTATGTACTTTGGTGTATTGACAAACTTGGCGGTGCAAAAAACATCATCAATGAGTTGAAAATTGTGAGGTAAATACTGCTTAATAATTATTGAACCGCCCCATAAAATGGGGCGGTTTTTTTGTACGGGTCCTTTCATGATAAAGTAGGTTTTCTTCTCACTATTGCAGCTGCGGGAGTTTTGCTTTTTACCCCTGCAGGTGAGGAAAATGTACGTAAAGTCTGTTGACAACTGCGACCACTGGTTGGCTGTTTTTATTGTTTTTCGGGCATTGAATTTGTGCCTTGCTGTAAAAGAATCATTGCAATGAACAAATTTTTACACCGGTTCAGCGGGTATATTATTGTAGCCGTTATTGCTCTCGGTACCCCAGTGGCAGCACAACAACCTGTGCTTAATTTCCAGGTCATAGCTTCCGGGTTGAACAATCCTGTGGACATAGTAACAGCCCCCGGTGACAACCGGCTATTCATCGCACAACAGAACGGTTTGATAAGGATATGGACCGGCGCCGGATTTTCCGATTTTATAAACCTGGGGGGAGTGATCACTAACCCTGCCGGCGGAGAACAGGGTTTATTAAGCATCGTCTTTCACCCCGGATATGCCAGCAACAGGTATTTTTTTGTTTGGTATACCAATACAACCGGGGCAGTAACACTGGCCCGGTACCAGCGCAACAGCACAAACCCTGATATAGCGGACCCCGGTAGCGGCCAGGTTTTATTATCGATACCTAAACCGGGCAACCCTTATTTTACCAATCATAATGGCGGAAAATTGATCTTTGGCAGTGACGGTATGCTTTATGTCGGAACCGGGGACGGGGGCAGCGGGGGAGACCCTTTTAATAATGCCCAAAATGGCAATTCATTGATGGGAAAAATGTTACGGATCGATGTAAACAACTTCGCAACAGCACCTCCTTTTTATACTATTCCTTTAAATAACCCTTATGCTGCTGCGGGTGATGGGGTACTTGATGAAATTTATGCTATCGGTCTTCGTAATCCGTGGAGATGGAGTTTTGACCGCGAAAACGGGGATATGTGGATCGCCGATGTGGGCCAGAACGCCTGGGAAGAAATCAACTGGCGGCGTGCCGGGAATACTGCAGCAGTAAATTACGGTTGGCGTTGTTACGAGGGTGCCCATATTTACGCGGGCGGAGGTTGCACACCCACTGATACCGTGAGCCCCATTTTTGAATACCCCCATAATTTTGCCACCGGGGGGTATTCCGTTACCGGTGGATATGTGTATCGTGGCCCGGACCCGCAGAATATTGCGCTCCGGGGATACTATATTACAGCAGATTACGTGTCAGGCAATGTCTGGATGATCCGGCCGAACGGCAGTGGGGGATGGAACAGTTACCTGCAGGCGGGTCTGCCCGGTAATATATCTTCCTTCGGGGAAGGAAACGATGGCACTCTTTATGCGCTCGGCCGGTCATCAGGTACTATTTACAAGGTTATTCTCAGCAGTATCATACCGGTGACAATTACCTCTTTTAATGCCCTGTCCCGTGAGGGGTACAACGAACTACAATGGCAGACGGGCTCCGAAGTAAATACCAGCACCTTTCACATTGAATTCAGCACAGATGGTAACCAGTTTACCAGGGTGGGGCAAGTGGCTGCCCGCGGTATCCCATCCGGCGGCAGCTATTCTTTCCGGCATCAGCTGGTACAGTTAAATGATATATTCTACCGGCTTGCTATAGAAGATGCTGATGGCTCCTTAAAATTCTCTGGTATTGTGCGGCTGCAGCACCCCGGAGCGTTGATAAGGGTCTTTCCAACCATACTTTCCGGCAGCGGGATCATAAATATAGTGTTGCGGGAACCGGTAAAACACGTTCAGCTGCTGAATAATATGGGAGCTTTGGTGTGGCAAAAAAATATTTCCCGGCTTAGTGGTAATATCAGCCTGGCGATGCCGGAACTCCCGGGAGGCCTCTACCTTCTCAGGATAAGCGGCACGGGATTTCGACACCATGAGAAGATTATTATCAAATAACGAAGATTCACTTCCCGAAAAAAAGGGAAGTTTTTTATGCTGCAGCCAACGCATTAACTTTAATTTCAAAGCCATTTTTCATGCCCATCAACATCATTGAATTCAAAGCCCGCGTGGCAGACCACGAAAAAACAGAAAGGGCACTATTAGCCCTGGATCCTTTTTACAAAGGGGAGGATCGCCAGGTGGATACTTATTTTAATGTTCAAAATGGAAGGCTCAAACTCCGGGAGGGGAATATAGAGAACGCCCTGATCTGGTACGACAGGCCCAATGAGGCCGGCAGCAAACAATCCCGTGTTTTACTGCATAAACATACCCCGGATCTTGCCCTGAAAGAGATGCTGACCAAACTCCATACTGTGAAAGTAATCGTAGATAAAAAACGAAAGATCTATTTCATCGATAATGTGAAGTTTCATTTTGACGAGGTGGAAGGCCTGGGGAAATTCATTGAAGTGGAGGCTATTGATGAACACGGAGACCTCGGCATTAGTAAGATCCGGGAACAATGTGATCATTATGCACAACTGTTCGGGATTAAACAGGAGGATTATATAGATGTGTCCTACAGCGACCTTGTGATGCAACAGGGAGAAAAAGTAAAACCGTTCCCGGTCCTCACTACAGAACGCCTATACCTTAGACAAATCACAGCTGCTGATATTTACGAGGTTTTCAGGGGACTGAGTCACCCGGAAGTTATACGGCATTATGGTATTTCATTTAATACCCTGGAAGCAACACAGGAGCAGATGGACTGGTATGCCAATATGATCAAAGAAGACACCGGCAGGTGCTGGGCAATCTGTTCTGCAGATAACCAGGTTTTTTATGGGGTGGTTACACTTGTTTTTTGGAAAAAAAAACACCGCAAAGCTGAGACCGGTTATTGGATCTTCCCGGAGTACTGGGGTAAGGGAATTGTGTCGGAAGCCTTAAAAAAAGTACTTGATTATGGATTTAGGGAAATGAACCTGCACCGTATAACTGCAGAGTCCGATGATGATAATGCGGGCAGTATCGGGGTGCTCAAAAAACTCGGTTTTGCTTATGAAGGAACAATGAAAGAATGCGAGATCAAGGATGGCCAATTTATCAACCTGGATATCTATGCAAAGTTTGCCCGGGAATAGGGTAGAGTGGGGATGCGGTATTTGGTTTGTCTCCATTCATCATTTATCATTGACCCGCACAAATATTCTTATTATCTTAATTCTCTTTGTATGCTTTCATATTTAAATCTTAGTTATGGACCAGGCAGAAAAAACCATGATAGAAAACCTTCACAAAAACACGGGTAAAACCCTGGAAGAGTGGATAACAATCGTGCAGCAAAAAAAATTTAGCAAACACGGCGAAATACTGAATTTCTTAAAGAAGGAACATGCTTTCACGCATGGATTTGCAAACCTGGTAGCACACAAGGCAAAGGGATCTGACGCAGGTTCGGTAGAGGATAAGGATAGCCTGGTAGAGAAACAATATGTTGGGAAGGAA
>JAKFCK010000679.1:0-4274 GCA_036676685.1 Chitinophagaceae bacterium
ACGGATTCTCTTCTACAAAGATTGCACCCCTCCGGGGTTCTGTCCATTCAACGGATTCTCTTCTACAAAGATTGCACCCCTCCGGGGTTCTGTCCATTCAACGGATTCTCTTCTACAAAGATTTCACCCCTCCGGGGTTGACGCTTCCCAGGTTTTTTGGCGAATTGATAATTAGAAATGCCAGGCAATGATATAATTGCATTTGTCTTTAGAACGTCCTTTAAAATTGCCCATCATTTCATCAGGGTGCATAATTGCCCGCCCCCAGGATTACGTGAGCTGCGCTTACATTGTACATTTATCACTTGCAACCTCATTCAGGCGCTGTTCGCATCCTGGAACCGCCCTTTCGCCTACCTCCTCCTGTTCCTAAAACCCATAGGTCAGGCATAATGACCATTCACGTAACAAATAGGACATTTTTCATAAAAGTACAAGTTGTACGAAGTACGTCGTATATCTTCGGCGCAGCCAAACGGGGGGATGCAACCTGCCTGGAAAAAGTATAGTCATGAAAAAAATGTATTTAATTGCCTGGTCACTACTATTGTCGCAAGTAGTGATCGCACAGGCGAATATTACCGGTAAGTTGATAGACAGTGCTACCCGGAAGCCGCTCTACCTGGCCACGGTTACCATCTACAAAGCTGCCGACACCAGCATTGTAACCTACCGCCTTTCCGATAGAGAAGGCATTTTCAAAGTGCCCGGCCTGCCCACTAATATCCCGCTGAGGGCCCTGGTAAGTTTTTCAGGTTACGAGGTGCTGCGAAAAGATTTTCTGCTCAGGGAAGCAAACCAAAGCATCAGCCTGGATACGGTTTGGATGAACCCCAATAGCACCTCGCTGGATGAAGTGCTGGTATTTGCGGAGCGACCACCCATGACCGTTAGAAGAGACACGATAGAATTCAATGCTGCCGCGTTCAAAACACTGCCCAATGCCCTTGTAGAAGACCTGCTCAGGAAATTGCCGGGCGTGCAGGTTGATAAAGAAGGCAACATCATGGTGAATGGTAAGCGGGTAAACCGGATCATGGTAGACGGGAAAACATTTTTTGGCGACGACCCAAAAATGGCCACACGCAACCTGCCATCTAACGTTATAGACAAAATACAGGTAACAGATGATAAGGAAGAATTGCTTCAAAATGGCGACGACAACCTGAACAACGTGGGCAAAGTAATCAACCTGACTTTCAAGAAAGGCGTAAAAAAAGGCCTCTTTGGCAAAGCCTATGCAGGTGCAGGCACGGAAGGCCGTTTTGAAGCCGGGGCAATTGCTAATACCTTCCGGGATACCCTGCAGGTAAGCGTTTTAGGCTATTCCAATAACCTCAACAGGCCGGGCTTTAGTTTTTCGGAGCTGATGCAAACGGGCGGCATCAGGAGAAATGGCGACGTGAACAACAGCCGGAATGTGAGTATCTGGAACAATTCCTCCGGGGGCAGCGGCATCAAGATAAATGATATTCATTTTGGTGGCATTACAGAGTATGGCGGCGTAAGCACCAGTTCGGGTATTGGCCTGAACATTAACCATTCTCCCAATACAAAAAAATCGATTTTCGGTCAATATTTTTATGGCAATGTGAAAGTAGACGCAGACCGGGATGGTTATACGGAGTACAACAACGCAGATACTTTATTGCGTCGCAACGACGTGCAAAGGGCCAATGTAGTGATCAACGCACACAACTTTGGCCTGGGCGCGAAATTAAAACCCGATTCCCTAACGAGTATCATCACCGGTCTTAGTTTTATGATGGGCCGAACCATCGACACCCGTGCCACCCTGGTAAACAGCATACATTCCACATTCGGAAATTTAAGCAATGGCCATGTAGACATCAACCGTGACAACGTTAGTAAAAACTACAGCCATTACATCAATTACAACAAGCTGTCAGCTTCTAAAAAAGGCCGTCGGTTCAACGTCAACCACAACTTTAGCTGGAAGAGCCGGCGAAACGAGTCACTCACCAACTCCCTGCTCAATTTTATATACCCTACTGTAATAGACAGCTTTTTTAACCAACTGCGAAATGAAGTGGTTCCCACGCTCAACACCAGTATTTACGGTAACTACAGCGAACCGTTAACCAAACACTTGTCCATTCGCACGGATGCGCGGTACGAATTCGAAAAGCTCGATAATACCATTAACACTTTTGAGATTCACAACAGTGCGCAGGTTAAAAACAACCACCTCAGCAATTCATTTAGCAGAACAAGCAATACCGCTTCCACCTCGGCAGGACTGGAATACAAATGGAAGAAATTAACGATCACACCGCGGCTGCGATACCAATGGC
Source organism: Chitinophagaceae bacterium (assembly GCA_036676685.1). GTDB lineage: Bacteria > Bacteroidota > Bacteroidia > Chitinophagales > Chitinophagaceae > Ferruginibacter. The sequence continues at coordinate 2,316 of JAKFCK010000679.1, forward strand.
AGCATTTTGAAAACAAGCTGGCATCCCTGGACGATGCTGTGGTACAACAACTGAAAACCCTGCTCCCGGAACTGACCATCGTGTATGGTAAGTTGAATGTGAATTATAATAAGCAGGTCATGCTTCCTAACTACCGGTACCTGATCCCTGTGTTTGACAATACCAATCCCTACATCATCAATTACGGCAATCCCGATCTGCTACCCGCAATCAGCCACAGTGTGTCTGTGAATATGAATGTGAACGACCCTAAAACCAATTTAAATGTATGGGGCTGGGCACGGGCTGCTACTTCTACCCAGGATGTTATTCAAAACATAATACAACAGAACAATGGTACCCAATTCATACAGCCCATCAATGCAGAAAGAGGTAAAAGCATTTCGGGGAATGCCGGTATAAACAAGCAGAATAAATTCTCGCAAAAATTCACCATGAATACAGACATTGGTTTCTATTACGAGTATAAGGAAAACTTTTTTAGTTACAACAGCAATATTAGCAAACAGTTTAACAACAACCTGAGTTTGTGGGGCGGTATTGGTTTTAACTGGAATGATATTTTTGAACTGAACAATAATTTCAGTTATGGTTTTCAGAAAGTAAAAAATTCCAATACTGAAGTGTTCAGGTCATATGATGTAAGCAATTACCAAATTAGTTCAGACCAGGTACTCAGGTGGCCAAAACACGTCATTTTTGAAAACAGCATTGCCTATATACGCAACAATGCTTTGGTGAATGCAGCCCTGCGCGATTATGTGAGGTGGAATGCTGCAGTGAATTTTACCATGTTGAAAAATGAAGCTGCTGTACTAAGGCTTGGCGTATACGACCTTCTACAAAAAATAAACAACATGTCTGTTAACCTTTCTCAAAACACACTCACCTACAGCAACAGCAATGTGCTGGGAAATTATTACATGGCCACTTTTACCTACAACATGCGACCGACGGGAGCTAGTAAAAAAGTAGGTGGAAGATCGCTTCTCCTGTTTTAAACCAGGGCTACAAAAATCCCCATGCTAATGGGGGTATTGGAAACCCGGGCATAGCCTTATTCAGATTTTGACTGTTAGATTAATAGCACTTGCGCAAATAGGACGGACCTGCAATGACTAATCAATGGCGTTTGGAGTATCTACCACTTCTACCCTTCGCCTCCGTCAGTGCCCTTGCCACCGGGATGGAGGAAATAATTTTCAACAAATTGTGGCGGTAAACATCAATAGATGGCCGGTCATTACACAATCAGGGAGAGTAGAGAGAAATTACTAACCACTGTTGAGCATTTACGTATGGGAATATTTACTGGGAATTTGCCAGGTAATATTGACCACATTGTTTTGGCAAAGATCTTTTGTTGCACCACAAAACCGACGATTGAAAGGTTGAATGAAACTAAAAGTTTGTCTGACCACAAAGGAATTTGGATTGAAATAATAAATTGACAACCAGGAAAGCCCAGCCACCGACATTGGACCAAGGTGGGCAGGTCAATATAACATCAGCTATCTGCAAATCCCACCGAAATAATCGGGGGGGGGCACACACGAGGGGTGGCTATTACTTTGTAATGATTGTGTGCAACACCAACATCGGCGGAAAAACACAGCTTTGGCCCCAGTAGCGGCTGCATGATGAGAGGCTTGTCTCTTCGCTAAGCGTATGGAATGAACTAGCCCAATACGTGGCTAGCCAGCACTTTTTGCAAATCGTAGATATTTACCTGCTTATTAAATCTTTTGGAGACACTGGGGTTGGTTTCACTGGAGACCCATATTTTCAGTTCAGCATCCAGGTCAAGGTGACCCGCTGTTTCAATACTAAACCTCGTAATACTCTTATAGATCACAGACAAGTAATCAACTTTTTTTCCGGTGATCCCTTGCTTATCCACGAGGATGAGGCGCTTATTCGTAAATATAAAAACATCCCTGATGAGTTTAAACCCGATTT
>JAKFCK010000680.1:0-2229 GCA_036676685.1 Chitinophagaceae bacterium
CAGCCCTTGCAAGTCATTTCTTAGAAAGTCTTACTCTGTCAAGTACAAGCTTTAAAAAATTCAAACAATTATATATAGTTATTGGCAAGACAAGTTTCTCATTAAGTAACCAGGCATTGACAATAAAATAACCTTGCCTTTTTATATAAAAAACTATTTTACAACGAAATAGAATATTGATCATTATTGCTAATCCTTATGAAGCCTGAAATATTTAAAGAAGCCAGTAAGATCTGGAGCCGGTTTACTAAAGATGCCAGCGACAAAGAAGACTTTAGCATTCCGTTAAAAGTGCACAAACAATTGGTCAACCTTTTCCATGTTGGCCCCTATTACTACTACGTATTTAATGTAAAAACATCCTCCATCGAATTTATGAGCGAGGAGATATACCATGTTTTAGGTTACGAGCCCGAAGCAGTAGACGTGCCTTTCTTGTTAAGTAAAATTCACCCTGAAGACCAGCCGTATTTTTTAAACTTTGAAAACACGGTGATCGATTTTTTTGCTACGTTGCAACCGGGGCAGATCATGAATTACAAAGTGAGCTACGATTACCGTATACAAAAGCAAGACGGTGAATACATAAGGATATTGCAACAGGTGGTGACCATTCAACTGGATGAAGACAAACATGTTATTAAAACGTTTGGCATACATACCAACATCTCACACCTAAAACCTGCAGGCGCACCGGTACTTTCTTTTATTGGTTTAAATGGCGAACCGTCCTACATGGACGTGAATGTAAAACAAGTCTTTTTACCTTCCACCCTTTCACTCACTCAACGCGAAAGAGAAATACTTGCCTTATTGACGCAAGGGAAAAAAAGCGAGGAGATCAGCAAAGAGCTTTTCATCAGTCCACTAACGGTTACCACCCACCGAAGAAATTTACTAAAAAAAACAGGTTGCATCAATACCGCAGCACTCACGTCTATGGCGGTACAAAAAGGGTGGTTGTAATGTGCAACAACTTAACCGCCAGTGCCTAAAACCTACACACTTACAACTTCAACGGCCGCTCACTTTATTCAGCCTAACAATCTTAAAATCTCAGCAATAAACTGGCAACATATTATCTTTTCGGTCTACCTTTGCAGGTGAATTAACTTCCTCTTCTCCCATTAAATTTTCGGCCCCGGTTGAAAACCATCTCCCCCGCCTTGAAGACATAAAAACGTCCCATGGCAGTACTGATTATATCCAATGCCAAACTGCGCACCTTAGGGTTGATTTTCATGACTGCTGTTGTTTACTTTGTACTAGCATGGGTAAGCCTGCAAGTGGCTTTCCAGGCTTCCAATGCCACCCCTGTTTGGCCGCCATCAGGTTGGGCCCTGGCAGCCATGCTTCTGCTTGGACGGAGGGTAGCCCCCGGTATACTCCTGGGCGCCTTTTCGGTCAATATGGTGGTGTTCCTAACCAACAATATTAATATAGCAACTGCCCTGGGTTCCTCTGCCCTCATTGGGTTGGGCAATACTGGCGAAGCAATCCTCGGATATTTCTTATTAACTAAGGTGCTGATGGCTCGTGTGCCAACCCAGGAGTATTTTCAGCGGGTACCAAATGTGTTCCGGTTTCTGCTGACCGCCGTGCTCATGAGCCTGGTCAGTTGCATTGCCGGTGCATGGGCCGTTTATATGGCCGGGCTCTTGCCGCCCAGCAAGCTCCTGGCGGTTTGGTTCACCTGGTGGAGCGGCGATGTTACCGGGGTGCTCCTGTTTACGCCATTACTGCTGGCATTTGCCACCGGGCCCTGGCAACTTCCTGCGCCGGGCAAAAAGCTGCTGGAAGGTATCGTACTTTTTACCGGGCTTATATTGGTTACTGGCACAATCTTCCTTTCATGGTTCCATGCCCCCTTGCTGTTCGACGGTTCATTCTGGGTGGTGCCTTTCCTCATCTGGGCTGCATTACGTTTCCAAAAGCGGGTGGTGGTTACAGCTGTTATGTTGGCGGGGTTACTGGCGCTCTTAGGAACCCTTCGTGGCATGGGACCCTTTGCCAATGCTTCGCTTAACGACGCACTGCTATCGGTACAGGCCTTCGTTGCCGTAAACGGGGTGACTTCCCTTTTGCTCCATGCGTCCTTACATGAGCGAAAGAAAATTGCCGACACACTGCAGCAATCGCATACCAACCTCGAGCTGTTGGTGGCTGAACGCACCGAAGCTCTTAACCGGCAAAAACTGGAGATTGAACAACTCGTCCGGAACATCCTTC
>JAKFCK010000681.1:0-4518 GCA_036676685.1 Chitinophagaceae bacterium
GGCTTGATTCCCAATTGCGCGGAGGCCGGGGTAATTGGTGTGTTACCGGGAATCATTGGTACAATGCAGGCAAATGAAACCATTAAATTGCTGACGGGTATCGGCGAGCCGCTGATCAACCAGCTGCTCACGTATAGCACCCTTTCCAACGATGTGTACAAACTTAAGATCACTGCTGTTCACGGCACTGCTTTGCTGATACCTGCAAACAGGGCGGCTTTTGAAAACATGGATTATGATTGGTTATGCGGTTCATCAACCCCTTCCAGCTTTGAAATTACCGGGGATGTTTTTGATCAATTGCGCGCGCTGGCGTCCGTGGTCGTGATCGATGTGCGCGAAACTGGCGAGTATCCCCGCATTGATGAATTTCCCTGCCTGCAGATTCCTCTTGCTACACTGGAAAAAAATTCGAACCTGGTCACAACTGATGTGGTGATCACCGTTTGTCAATCAGGCCAACGCAGCCTGCAGGCTGCAAAAAAACTCAATGCAATTTTTGGCACAACAAAATCAGTTTACAGCTTGCAGGGAGGTATTTTAGCATGGAAACGGCATCATGAAAAACAATTGCAATGACCCACAAAAAACCAAACCATATATTTCTTCCCGGTGCGATTACGCCCGCATTTATTGGCGAAAGCATTCAAAAGCATAGCAGCAAAACGGCGATTGGCGGGCATAGCATTTTTCTTGGGCAGGTGCGGGCAGACGAAGTGGGTGAAAAAACGGTAGCCGCCATTGAATATACTGCTTACGAAGAACTGGCAATGGATAAAATGTTTGAAATAAGAGAAGATATTTTTAAAAAATATTCCCTCACCTGCATGCATGTGTACCATAGCCTGGGAATAGTGGCGGCAGGAGAGCTCTGCCTGTTCGTATTTACATCTGCCCCGCACAGGAAAGCTGCCATTGAAGCCTGCAATGAAACGGTGGAAAGAATAAAGGCGGAACTCCCCGTGTGGGGAAAGGAATTATTTTCAGATGAAAGTTACCAATGGAAATTAAACAGTTAAACGTATTAAATAATCATGGTTGATATTACAAAAAAAACGAACAGCCTGAGGGTAGCCATCGCATCGGCCGTGGTGAAGGTATCACAGCAATCAACCATTGAAGCCATAAAAAATGATACGGTGCCCAAGGGAAATGTATTTGAGTTTTCCCGCGCAGCCGGGCTGCTCGCCGTAAAAAAAACGAGTGATGTGATACCGGATTGTCATCCACTCCCGGTAGAATTTACTTCTATAAAACATAGGATCGAAGGGCTCCAGATCAGCATTTACGTGGAAGTGCACACGATCTATAAAACGGGTGTGGAGGTTGAAGCCATGCACGGTGCGGCCATAACAGCCTTAACCATGTACGATATGCTTAAACCCCTGGATAAGGGAATAGCTATCACTGAGGTGAAACTTGAAAGCAAAACCGGGGGTAAAACAGATTTCCCCTTACAGGAAAACGCAGGCCTGGAAACAGCGGTGATCATTTGCTCAGATTCAATAGCTGAAAACAAAACACAAGATCGTACGGGACAAATCATCCGGGAAAAATTAGCACGGTTTGGCGTGCAAACAAATGCTGAAGCAATCATCCCGGATGACTTTGCCCAGGTGCAGCAAAAGGCGTTGTTTTATGCAGATGCCGGCTATGACCTGCTTGTTTTTGCAGGAGGCACTGGTCTGTCCGAAAGAGATATTACGCCTGACGCGATCAAACCCTTACTTACAAAAGAGATTCCCGGCATCATGGAAACAGCGCGACAGTACGGGCAGCAGAGAATGCCTTACGCTATGTTGTCCCGCGGCGTATGCGGTTTCATCAATAAAACGCTTGTGATCACCCTGCCCGGCTCGCCCAGGGGAGCTGCGGAAACGATGGATGCGATCTTCCCCTACATCCTCCATGTATTTAAGGTTGCCGAAGGTTTACGCCACGATTGATAAACTGACCAGTATTACTGTAAGTAGAATATTTTCCCCATCTAATCCGGTGAGGGACAAAATACTGCTGCAAATGCTGTTTATGCAACGCAGTTTTACGCTGATCAATTACTGGCATTATTTTACGAATGTATCAGGAGTAAATCGAGAAAACAATAACCTGTGATTTTACCGACAGGTTTTTTATTATCCTAAACACTTAAACTTAATTGTATGACCAGGAATTCCCTTTACGCGTTTTTGCTTGCCGCTGTTCCCTTTCTTAGCAGTTGTGAAGCCATTGGTACCATCTTTAAAGCCGGTATGTGGTGGGCATTTATCCTGATGATTGCCGTTGTGGCGCTGATCGTATGGATCGTGTCTAAGGCCCGGAAATAAATCTCCGGATCTTTACAACCATCCGGCAGGAATTAAACTGTTTCTTTGTTCCGGTGCTGACGTAATTTTAAAGAACATTTCAATCGTAAGAACTGGATTCTCTCACACATATTGCACTGGGGGCCTGCATGGGCGAAGCCTTTGCAGGCCGCACAGTTGGTAAAAAAGCCATGCTTTGGGGCATACTGGCCCAAAGCATTCCTGATATAGATTTTGTTGCAGCTTTTTGGTCCGATACCATCGGGACCTTATTTGCGCACAGGGGGTTTACTCATTCTATTTTGTTTGCCGTACTTATAACACCCATCATTGCAGGGCTTGCCAGTCACTGGCACCGGCCACACAATATTTCCTTCAGACGTTGGTTCTTTTTTATTGGTTCAGTTATTTTAATGCATATTTTCCTGGATGCATTTAATAATTATGGTGTAGGGTGGTTTGAGCCTTTTAATGACGTGCGCATTTCGTTCAACACCATGTATGTTGCAGATTTTTTCTTTTCCCTGGCCCCGGGTATCGCCTGCATTTTACTTTTTGTGATGAACAGGAAAAATCCCCGCCGCAGGTGGATCTGGCAGCTTGGCCTTGTGATCCCGTTCCTCTACCTTGCCTATGGCGTGGCCAACCGCAATTATGTGAGCCGGGAAACAAAACGTATCCTGGCCAGCAGGAATATTAAAGCCAAAAGGTTGCTGATCACCCCGGCGCCGCTGCAGAGCTGGTTATGGTTCGTGGCTGCTGATGTGGACAGTGGGTTTTACATTGGTTACCGTTCTGTTTTTGACCGCAAACCGGATAATGACTTTCATTATATTTCCCGGAATAATTTCCTTGAGGACTCCGTACGTGATGAGATCGCCATGCGCAAGATCATGCAATTCTCACAGGACTGGTATACCCTTGAAAAACATGCAGACACAATCCTGATCACCGATCTCCGTTTCGGACAGGTGATCGGTTGGCAGGATCCTAAGGAAAGTTTTGCCTTTTATTACTACCTGCAACCGGAAATAGATAATACACTTGTGGTGCAACGCGGAAGATTTTCCCGGTGGGACCGGCAATCATTCCGTTCGTTATTACACCGTATCAAAGGAAATTAAAAGAGGGAATTGCATGCCTGATTTTCTTATAACACGGGTGAAAAAAGCCGGGCCAATTTTTCCGGCAATTGACTCAGCCCGGACCTTGCAAACCACATGTCTTTGTCTATTTTCTCCGCATTTTCCAGGTCTTCAAAAAATACTTTCCGCATGCGACGGGAGAACTCCTGGTCGTAAATAATTGCATTTACTTCGAAATTTAATTCAAAGCTTCTATAGTCCATATTGGCTGTTCCCACCACCGATAACTTCCCATCCGTGGTCATTGTTTTTGCGTGTACAAAACCTTTCTGGTACATGTAAATTTCTACGCCGGCCTGGAGTAACTTATTATAGTTTGATTTGGAAGCTGCATTCACTAATTTGGAATCGCATACCCCCGGCACCAGTAGTTTCACGCTTAAGCCGCTAAGCCCTGCCACACACAAAGCATCGATAATACTATCCCCGGGTATAAAATATGGCGTGGTGATCAGGATCTCTTCTTTGGCAAGGTAAATAGCCTGTAGAATGGAATACAACACAGAGGGCAGCGTAGAATCCGGGCCACTGGCCGCGACCTGTACAAAGCTGCCCCTGGGCACAGGCGGCAGGGCAGCAAAAAAAGCTTTGCCGGGTTGCAAGGGGGTGGTGCAACAAAAATTCCAGTCAGACATGAAGAGATATTGCAGGTAGTAAACGGCGGGGCCGTCAATACGGACGTGGGTATCTCGCCAATACAATTTTTTAGCCGATTGATCCCCGGTACTGTTTCCATTTACATACTTGTCACTTACATTAATGCCGCCGACAAAAGCTGTCCGCCCGTCTATGACCACTATTTTCCGGTGATTGCGGTAATTTATACGATTGGCGAGTATGTAAAAACGTACTTTATGAAAGGGATGAATTTCCACTCCCGCCTTTCTCATTCTTTCTTCTGTTTTCTTTTTAATAGATGGGCTGCCGAAGTCATCATATATGAATCTGACCTGCACACCTTCGTCGGCTTTTTTTATCAGCAGTTCCACCAGGGGAGTGCCCGTGTTGTCATATTCGTAAATGTAATACTCAATGTGAATGTGATGTTTTGCTTCCTCTATGGCCTGCAT
>JAKFCK010000682.1:0-7617 GCA_036676685.1 Chitinophagaceae bacterium
AAGTAGGAATGTTGGTCGCTGTTGTTGGCAGGTTGACTGTGAAAGTGCGAACACCCAACAAGTGGTAAAACAAAATACCTTTTACCGATGTTGCGGTAAGGTAAGGATATAAGGTTGCGTTGGAAAAGATTGCAGGCGTAGAAACCAGTAAAGTTGTCTGCGCAGGTGCATTGGCGTCAGCCGCAGCGTTGGCAATTACGGTAGCCTGTGCAGGAGTTGCACCGCCGGCAATTGCCTGTGCATAGGCCATCTGGAAGATCTGTCCCCGAACGATCGGGAATGCGGCTGCGTATAACCCGTTTTTAAAAGCCTGGTCAGTTGGCGCAAAAAGGGTAAAGTTTGCACCGAGTTGAATGGCCTGGTCAGATAAATAATATTGAAGGCTCCCAGGTGTCGCTGCCGTTGCGCCACTATCAGCGCGAAGGATTGCAGCTTTCAGGTAGGTGAGTTCGGGATCGGTATTGACCTTTGCCCAAAGCAATTCTGAAGGGGGAACTGTTACCGCTGCAATCATATGGATAATACCATTGCCGGTTACGATATCCGCTGCTATCACGGGCACGTTGTCTTTCCAGGCTCCATTCGCCCTCCGGCTTATATAGGCGTCAAACCTGGCGAAAGGACTTAATGCAGGCGCAGGGTTAAATAACGTTGGATAAGCAAAATTCGGGAAGGTTGTTGGTATACTCGCCGCGGGCACAGCCTGGGGAATAATATGATATTCCGCGACAGCTTTTGCGGTCTGTACAGGCAGGGTTGTCCTGATAAAAGCAGAGAATACTGCATCCGGTGCACCTACAGGAATAGCACCTGCTGTAGCGCCGCTCACAAAAGCTTTGATGGCCCCGCTGGTAGGCGCAAATATGGTAAACCGGTTTGCCCTGTTATTGATGGTGGATAATAACCCGGCCCTCTCTATCAGCCGGTAAAACAAACTGTCTGCCGGCCTGGTGGCAAGGGTATCTCCAAGTGTCCTCGCGGAGGCAGGAAAAACCATGGATGGTGGTGTGAAAGGTGTCTGCGAGAAAGGTTGCCCGGGTATTTCTTCTACCTCTTTATTGCATGCCGTTAGCACCAGCAAGGCAGCACCGAGAAAAAATGCCCCGGCTTTAAATGTATTTTTTATAAAAGTCATTTTTCTAAATTTAATATTAACAATATGGCCGGTTATCAATAAACGTTGTAGCCAAAACTTACGTAATACAATCCCCCTACATAAGAATTACCGATAGCGTTGTAATAATATTGGTTCAACATGTTGTTGGCGCCAACTTTGAAAATAGATTTTGATTTCGGCAGTTTGTAGCTGAATTGCGCATCCAGGGTTTGCACGGAAGGCAATGTACCACTGGCAAGGTCTGCCTCAAAAAAGAAAGAATCCTGCCACCTGTAGGCCACATTAAATCCAAAGCGCTTGTCTTTACCAAAACCGCTGTTGCCAAAACTCGCATTCGCTTTATATTTCGGCGAGTTGAAAGAAGCCATTAAACCTTCCGGTACATCAAGATTATCAGATGCAAAATTCATTGAAATATTAAAGTTCTGTGGTAACCGGTAATCCAGTCCTAAACCAAATCCATAAGTATTAATTTTTTCTTCGTAATTAATCGGCACGGAATAAACCTGTGCACTATCTGTGTTCGTGGCATAAACCGGTGTTGGTATCCTGCCTGTTTTGGATTGAATAACGGTGATCCTACCCGTAAAATCCGTGTAGTTTCCATAATAACCGTACATATCGATGAGCAATTTAGAATCCATCAACAATCCTTTATAGCCTAGCTCAAACGAGGTTAATGCCTCTGGTTTTTGATTCGGGTAATTCCATTTTGTGTTCACTCCTTTTCTTACACTATCCCTGTAATAGACCGGGTTGCCGCTGAAATTGTAATGTTGTATGAAACTCTCGTTGCCTCCTATCAATTTATAAGTGTTCAGGTCAAGATTGATCCATTGTTGTTGTGTGGATGGGAAGCGGTATGCAGTCTGGTAGCTCAGGCGAATGTTATTATCCGGAGCTACTTTTAGTACGGCAGTTATCCTTGGTGTTACACGGCCATCAAAGTTTTCATTTTTATCATACCTGGCAGACGCGCTAAGTTTGAGGAAACTTGTGATCGCCCTTGAAGCCTGTACAAATGCTCCAAATTCCTTTATACTGATCGGACCGGTGGAATCGGCGAACAAAGTCCCCTGGGAGTTTAGAGAATACCTCCTGTAATTAGCACCGATCAATATATCAGCGAACGATTTCGTGTACTCGGTCAGGTTATAGTTGCCTTCAAGGCTGTATAGATCTGACCTGTCTAAAAGGCCGCCACCTTTCGGTGCAGGAATTTTTCTCCATTTATCATATTCTGTATTGAAAGCTGCCGTTCCTATCACCGGCCTGCCTACATCGGCTACGCTTCTGCCGGCAGCATGTGCAGCAGCAACACTTGAACCTGCGAGCAAAGACGCAAGGTATGTCTGGCCGTATTGTGCATACCATCCGTTTGAACCGGGACTTGGCTTCCAGCTTTCATTAAAGTTTTGGGTGGTAGCAGCCAGGTTATAAGTACCCCCGGCATTTTCCTGCGTTGTATAACCACGCAGCATCCAGTTCTTATTCAATAATTCAAACTTATACTGCCCCATTTTAAAATCCCTGATGGAGTAACGGGATGCCCCGGTATAAACGGTGTTACCGGTACCCCAGTAGCCAGCTATAATTGCTTCAGTGTTGTTGTTTATTTTGTAATGGAATGATCCACCCAACTTATAATTCACGGTATTAGGATTGATCAGTTCCTGTTCTGTATAACCCGTGCGGGAAACCCGGATGGGGTTTTGGGAAATGGAATCGATGAAAGGTTTCAGAAAAGGTGCGGCGCCAGCAATACCGCTCAACACAGCTCTTAAATCCGCTGAAGTTTCATCGCCATATACATTCACACCGTCATAATTTGGATCAGTCTGCCTGTTGCCCGGTGCCATTACCGCGTTATTCCTGTCGTAGTTCCTGTAATCCATTCCTATCCAGTCTTTGGCCTGGATGAGTTCGGTCGTAATTTTAAAAGCAAATTTTTCAGAGATTTTTTTCGCCCAGCGAAGGCTCCAGTTATGGTACGGAGACACGGGGCGCTCTCTCTCGTCTGTATGCATGATACCCGTTTTCACCACGAATGAAAGTCCCTGGTATTTAAAAGGATTTTTGCTCGTCATCAACATAGTTCCGTTCATACCGCCCGGGCCATACAATGCAGAAGATGCACCCGACAGCAATTCAATGTTATCTATATCAAGTTCATTCAAACCAATAATAGCGCCTACGGAAAAATTCAGGCCGGGTGCCTGGTTATCCATACCATCAACCAACTGGTTAAAACGTACGTTTCCGCTACCGCCAAAACCGCGGGTGGTGGGTGTTTTAAAAGTGAGAGAAGAAGTGGTAACATCCACACCTTTCAGCGTGGCCACCACATCGTAGAAATTGGCAGCCGGGGCATTTCGCAGACTTGCCGCGCTTACCCGCTCAATAGATACCGGCGACTCCAGGATTTTTTCCGGAACCCGGGAAGCAGAAACAACCACTTCCTGGCCTAACGAATTGGAAGGTACAAAAAGCACATTTACTTTATCTGTTGCATTACTAACGGTTACTTCCTGTGGATCGAAACCTACAGAAGTAATTAAAAGAGTTACAGGTAAACTTTTCGCAGTTATGCTGAAATTTCCTTTGTCGTCGGTGAACGTTCCGATATCGGAACCTTTGATGGTTACAGAAACAGCAGCCGCATTTTCCTGGGTTGCGCTGTTTTTTACATTACCGCTGATGGTTACATTTTGGGCAAAAGCAAATACCGGGAGGGTATAGGCTATGACAAAAGCAATCATATGGCATGCGATTTTTCTCATATAGCGTCATTTAGGTTAAAAGAATCAGTAGCAAAATAAGAATAGTTACGATCTATAAAAATTTTATTTTTATACGTTTAAATTAAAAAAATTAAGCGTGGTTAAAAGCTTTTGTAGTGAGCAGAACATACTTTTGCGGAATGGCAGCATATCAATTTAACAGGCAAACAAATTTTTACAGTGGTAAGGTACGGGATGTTTATACCATTGACAATAATATATTGATCATGATTGCCAGCGATCGCATTTCGGCATTTGACGTGATCCTGCCGAAGCCTATTCCTTTTAAAGGACAGGTTTTGAATGAAATCGCTGCATACATGTTGACTGCCTGTAAGGATATTTGTCCCAACTGGCTGCTGAGTACCCCTGCTCCTGTTGCAAGCATTGGAAAAAAATGCAATCCGTTTAAAATAGAAATGGTGGTAAGAGGTTATCTCACCGGGCATGCATGGCGCACTTACAATGCCGGCCTTCGCACACTTTGCGGTGTAACACTCCCCGAAGGCTTAAAAGAAAACGATCCTTTTCCCTCCCCTATCATTACGCCAAGCACCAAGGCTTCAGAAGGACATGATGAAGACATTAGCAAAGAAGAAATAATAGCGCAGGGGCTTGCCACGGCTGAAGAATGGGAAACTCTCGAAAAGTATACCCTGGCTTTATATGCAAGAGGCCAGGAAATTGCGGGCAAAAGAGGACTTATTTTAGTGGACACCAAATACGAGTTTGGAAAAATCGATAATGAAATTATTTTGATGGATGAGATCCATACACCTGATTCTTCCCGTTATTTCTATGCGGAAGGTTATGAGGAAAGACAGGCAGCCGGCGAAAAACAAAAACAACTGAGTAAGGAGTTTGTCCGGGAATGGTTGATCGAAAATAATTTTATGGGTAAAGAAGGCCAGACAGTCCCGCTGATGACGGACGAATGGATACAAACTATCAGCAACCGGTATATTGAATTGTATGAAAATATTATTGGTGAAAAGTTTGTACCCAAACCGATGAGTGAGGAGGAAGTGTTTGAAAAGATAACGGCTGCACTTACCCTGCTGAAAATTTATTGATATTATTTCATACAACTATTTCCCTTCCTGAACAGTTGCTGAAAGATAAATCCTGCCTTTTATTTTTATTTGTGGTAAAAGGTTACCGTCATCAATCCGGTGAATCTATTTTAGTGAAATATTTACAGTACGGTTTACTTGTCAAATTATTATTTGGTCAGGTGCTTTGCGAAGCTTTCCTTCTTTCCTTAACACGACCAGGCGTAATTGCTGGTAGGCTAATTAGTTTAGACCTGTTTAAATATTCCTCCAAGAATACTTTTTTCTATTTTTGATGCCTCCCTTATTGTGATATTGTAGACATGGTCCCGTACAACATCCCTGGAAAATACCATGAACAGTTTTCCGCCGGCCATATGAATAACTCAATGACGGCTTTTCTCCTTTCAGCTGGGGTAAATTGTAAATTTGTATTTAACTGTTTGGGATAAACGAAAGGAATTTTCAATGGTTCTGCCTCAGAGGAAAGATTGGGCACCGGGGCATTACGAAAGTATCCGGCAAAACCTATGCTAAAGTAATATCCACCAGATTATAAAGGTCCCATCTGATAGTATGGATTCTAATTATCTGGCTCACATGCACATCTGGCACAGTTTAAGATTGTACATTTGAACATTAACCAAAAGCATTCACCGTGCAGAAAACCCAGGCCGAATCTCTCGTGAAATCATTCTCTAAGATCCTTGCGCTCACGGCGTTGATGATCGTGTTGTTATGGTTGTTATTTAAAGTAGCCAATATTCTCCTGTTGTTTACACTGGCAATTGTGTTTGCGCTGATCCTGAACGGACCGGTAAGCTGGCTGGAAAAAAAACAAATCAAACGACATTGGGCGGCGCTCATTGTTTTTGGTACAATCTTCCTGGTAGCATCGTTGATCGGGTGGCTGATTTTTCCCAAGATCTTCCAGGAATTGAGGAATCTCTTTCTTAGTTTACCCGACTATATTACGCGGTTAACTACCACGGTTTCCGGCTGGTTCAGCAATTATCCTGATATCAGCAAAGAAATCGCGCGGAATGGATCTGACATGTCCCAATGGTTGCCTTCTGCACCCAAAATGTTTGCACAGGCACAAAACTATTCCGCCTTCCTGCTGGGTGGACTTTTTCTTTTTATTTTATTTGTGTCTATTGTGGGATATGCCGTGTCCAGGCCCAGGGGATTACTGGAACTTTATTATTCCTTTTTTGATTTGGAAAAAAGAGAAAAAGCACAGGTGGCCTTATTACACACCAGCAAAATGCTGATCGGCTGGATCAGGGCCAACCTCATCGGGGGTAGTATAGAAGCGGTCTGCTCCACCATATTTTTGTCTATTATGAATGTTCCTGGTGCATGGGTTTGGGGAGCGCTTACACTGGTAGCCGAGTTGATTCCCAATATAGGTTTTTATATCATGGCCATACCGCCGGTATTGGTTGCTTTTTCCGTTGGCCCATTCACGGCGATGTGGGTGCTGATCTTTTACGTGGTGCTGAACCAGATCATGGGAACATTTGTAATGCCCCGGCTGCTGGCTTCCAAAATGAATATTCACCCGGTGTCCACATTGTTTATGTTACTGGTAATGGGTGCCGCTTTTGGATTGATCGGTGCTTTGCTCACCGTACCCGTTACGGCTATTATTAAAGCATACTACGAGGCATTCTACAAGATCAACCAGGAAAAAGATGTGATGCTGGAAAAACGAATTGATAAAGTCATTTATCAAAGTCCGTCGTAGGTCCTTTTTTTATTCCCCAATATCTCTTCCATATACAGCGTGGAGGGAGGCCCCTTAATTCACTTCGGAAAATAGTTTTGAGTCTATGAAAAAACAGGCTCCCAGTGTAATTTCAGGGGGAAATTACTCTCCCCTGACCGGGGTTACATTTAAGATGAGTTGCGTGTTCTAAACACATCCCGGGATAGTAAAAAAGATGCTGGTTCCTTTATTGATTTCGCTCTCCACCCGGAGGGTGCCTTTATGTTGCCTTACAAAATCATTGACCAATACTAAACCAAGACCCGAACCTTTTTCATTGTTTGTGCCGGGTTCAGAACCCCCGTTCGACCTGGTAAACAGGTTATCTCTCGTTGTAGCATCCATGCCCATCCCACAGTCCATGACAGACACTTCAGTCATTTTTTCGACCTCGCAGGCAGTTACCTTTACCATTCCGCCTTTAAAGCTGTATTTGATGGAGTTTGTCACCAGGTTCTGTAAGATTGAACGAAGCATCAATGCATCGCCATTTACATAAAGGTGAGTTGGCGTTTGGTTTTCTAAAACAATATTTTTCAACTGCGCATTCGCCGACAGTAATTCAAAACTTTGCTGAACAGCAGCAACCAGGTGAATTTTTTCAGGGTTTAATGTTGATTTTTCCTGTTGCTTTTGTGCCCATTCTACCAGCTCATTTAATTGCTGCAGGATATTATGGGAACTTCGGTGTATTACTTTTACAAACGGCTGAACACCCTTAAAAAGGCTGTTATCTGCCTGGCTGTTTAACGCTTCCGAAGCCAGCAGCAGCGCGGTAAGGGGGTTGCGCAGATCATGGGAGATCACTGCCAAAAATTTATCTTTTGAAACATTCAGTACCTTCAGCTCATCATTCAAAATCTCCAGTTCAGCCGTTCTTTCCAGGACGCGTTTTTC
>JAKFCK010000683.1:0-8947 GCA_036676685.1 Chitinophagaceae bacterium
ATCCGGGCCTTTTACATTATACATGCCGGTAATGAGGATCATAAGAGCCGTGGCCGTGCAAACGAAAAGTGTATCAATGTACACGGAAAAAGCCTGCACGAGTCCCTGTTTGGCAGGGTGCGACACTTCCGCCGCTGCAGCCGGGTGAGGACCCGTGCCCTGACCGGCCTCATTGCTATACACCCCCCGCTTAACGCCGATGGTGATCATGGCGCCTATGATTCCTGCAAAAGTTGCTTTGGCACCAAATGCACTGCTGATGATCAGCCAGAAAACGCCGGGAACTTTATCATAATTCATAACAATGATAACCACAGCAAGGAGTATATAGGCAATGGCCATAAACGGCACAACGAACTGGGCCACGTTGGCAATCATTTTAATGCCACCGAAAATGATCAATCCAAGCAACAAAGCCAGGAAAATACCCGTATAAATGTATTTGACATCAAAGGCACTTTTTATGCCGGAGGCAATACTGTTGGATTGCACGCCGGGCAATAACATGCCGCAGGCGATGATGGTGCTGAGTGCAAATATGATCGCATAGATCTTCCCGATCTTTTTATTTTTAAAACCCTTCTCGATATAAAATGCAGGGCCACCCCGGTATTCTCCTTTTTCTCTCCTTTTAAAGATCTGTCCCAACGCTGACTCCACGTAAGCTGATCCCGATCCGAGGAAAGCCACTGCCCACATCCAGAAAACAGCACCCGGGCCGCCGATAAAAATAGCCGTGGCCACACCTGCAATATTGCCGGTACCGATACGGCCCGAAAGGGATACTGATAATGCCTGGAAAGACGAAATACCTGCACTGGATTTATCGCCGGCAATCATCAGCTTTACCATGTCTTTGACAAGCCTCACCTGGAAAAAACGCATACGTATCGAAAAATAAATGCCTGCAAGCAGCAACAGGTAGATAAGTGCATTACTCCAGATAATCGCATTGGCGGCACTTACAAAATCTTCAAAGCTTTTCATGCAGTAGTTTGTTTTGGTTTATGATGCGGCAATATAAAACTTTATCCTGAACCAACTCCCTCCCTGTTACAGCAGGGGGCATCCGTCATACTTTGGGAGGATAACTATTCTATACCGCAGTTTGCTCAAATCAAAAGGGCCTAACTTTACCCACTAAAAATTTTTGAACGCATCCGCTATTAATGTCCATATTAACCATTTTTTCTGATTACAGTATCGCCACAATTGTCTCTTTGATCATCTTATGTTTTACCGCGGGTTTTATAGATGCGGTGATCGGCGGTGGCGGGCTCATCCAGTTACCTGCTATGCTGATTAACTTTCCTTCCACTCCTTTACCCATAATTTTTGGGACCAACAAAATCGCCTCGTTCGCGGGTACGAGTACGGCTGCGTTCCAGTTCTCAAGAAAAATAAAATTTGATTATCAAATTTTATTTCCCATCGCCCTTTGTGCCGCCGCTGCATCATTTGCCGGGGCCAGGGTCGTGAGCCTGGTTAATGTAAATGCGTTGAAACCTGCAATCCTGGTGATCCTGATCGTCATCGCGGTGTACACGTTTTTTAAAAAAGACCTGGGAAAGGTAAAGGTTCATCATATTGCTCTCCGTCAACAGGTCATCCGCGGTTGCGTTATGGGAATCGTTGTTGGCTTTTATGACGGTTTTTTTGGCCCGGGAACAGGTAGTTTCCTGGTGCTGGGTTTTGTGATGTTGCTGGGGTTTGAATTTGTGGAAGCTTCTGCCTATTCGAAACTGGTGAACTGCATGACCAATCTGGGAGCCCTGTTTGTGTTTATCAGTCAGGGCAAATATATCCTGGAGATCGCGGTTTTGATGGCCATATGTAATGTGGCGGGCAACTTAGCAGGTTCCAGGATTGCTTTAAAAAAAGGCAATGGTTTTGTGCGTATTTTTTTCCTCGTGATCGTGATGCTGATGATAGCCCGGTATGGTTACGATATTTATTGGGGCGAATAGTTAAACAACCAGTAAACAGCGTGATGTAGGGCCCATGGCAGGTTATTTTAATGACGGGCTTTTGACATTTTATCCAACTGGTGTGCATATAAACGCCCGATAGGGATCTCCAGTCCATCGATCTCCACGTCATGGTTTGTAAAAGCTGTTACCTTATTGATCGCGACAATATACGACCGGTGAATACGCAGGAACAGGTGAGGGGGTAACACGGTTTCCAGGGAAGTAATAGACTGTTTTACCAGTAAGGGTTTTTCGTTCACACGAACAATTTTGATATAATCCTTCAGGCTTTCAATATAGATGATGTCATTATACCTGGCCTTTATCATTTTTCGGTCTGCGCGCAGGTAAACAAAACCCTCGTTCTCCAATATATTATGCTCTTCGCTGATGCCTGTTAGTTTAGTGTCGCTGATCTTATTCATGGCTTTTACCAAACGTTCCAGGGTGATTGGCTTCAAAAGGTAATCAACAGCATCCAGCTCAAAAGCATCTATTGCATATTCCTTATAGGCTGTCGTGAAAATTACTTTCGGAGGATTGCGTAAAGTCCTTAGAAATTCATGGCCCATCAGCTTCGGCATGTGAATATCCAAAAACATCAGGTCAATGTTTTCATTTTTCAGCCGATCCATGGCTGCAAAAGCATTATTGCAGCTACCGGTTACCTGCAGGGATGGGATATTGGCAATATGGGTCTCCAGTACATTTACTGCAAGGGGTTCGTCATCCACTATCAGGCAACGGAGTTTCATATCGAGGGCACGGGTTTAAGTTGTATAACAGGCTCCACCGGTTTTACCGAAGGAATTGCAGATACGCCCAATGACAATTCTAACCTGACGATATACATCTCGTCCTCCTTTTTTATATCCAATTTATATTTTCCGGGATAGATCAGTGCCAAACGTTTTTTTATATTCTCCAGGCCAATGCCGCCAGCGATCTCGGACGGATTGTCGTGGTTACAACTGTTGCTCAGGTTAAACGTAAGTTGCCTGTCCTTAGCATGCAGGTGAATATTTATCCAGCACTGATCCAGTTCCTCGCTCATGCCATGCTTGAAACTGTTTTCTACAAAGGGGAGGAGCAGCAGGGGAGCAATGACCAGCGACTGGGTGTTGCCGCTGCAGGAAAAGGAAACATCCATGCGCTCACCGTATCTTAATTTCTCGAGTTCAACATATTTTTTTAAGACTTCAATTTCTTTGCCGAGCGGCACCTCTTTGGCGTCGCATTCATATAACATGTACCGTAACAGGTCAGACAAGTGTGTAACCACCATAGGTGCTTTGCCGGAATGGGTAAGGGTAAGCGAATAAAGGTTGTTGAGCGTATTAAATAAAAAATGCGGGTGCACCTGCGCCTTCAGCATTTCTACCTCCATCGTTAGTTTTTCTTTCTCTACCTGCAGGTTTCGGTCATGTTCATAAAACCATTTCTTTAATAACTTAATCGACAAGGCTACACCGGTGATCATAAAAAGCGAGAAAACTGTCTTTAGCTCCCTGGGATCCAGCAGGAATAATTGGGACAAGTCCAGCGGGGGAGCAGGAACGCCGTTCCTGATCTCGTAAATAACAAAAGAAAAGGTCAGCCGGCAGGCAGTAATAAAAATCTTCGTTACCAGGGCAGTGAGGAGCACATAAGAAAGAAATTTCCTCTCCAGGAGAAATTTCGGCACCAGCACATATAACTGGAAGTATACAAACGATAAATGAAATGGAAGGTAAATCAAAGTGATCAGTAATTCTTTGCCATACTTTCCATCCATTGTGTAGTTGGACGTGTAGAGTAATACATAGAACAACCAAAAGATCAAATGTTGAAAAACCCTGTTGGTTAATAATGCGCGCATGTTTGTTACTTATCCTTTAAAATAACACAAATGAACAGGTAAAACAAGCATTTAAAGGCATAAGTAGACAAACGGCCGGCTTTTGTCGCCCAACTGCATAAAACTGCGGAATTGCATCTGGTCTCCCCATAATAGCTGTTTGTAACTCCGGAGACATTGCCCGGCTACTTTGCGCAAAAAAGCTTTACCACCAATATATTTTTACAGCATCAACAATAGCAAACAAATTAAACCCATAAACTTTACGATCATGAAAAAGATTTTTTTTACCCTCAGTTTTACATTGATTTTCATTTGTTTTTACACTGTATCTGTTGCCCAGGCAAACAAAAAATCCCCTCGTTACCCGAAATGGATACCCGGGGATGGTTACTGGAATGTTGTATCCAATATCAATACCCCACGGGTAAGTACCATTTATTTTTACAATAACAAAGAGCAACTGGTTTACACAGAAAAAATGGACAATATCGTGTTGAAACTCAACAAAAGAAAAGTACGTATGAACCTGAAAAAAGTGCTTGATCAGTCACTTCTCGCTTTTAACAATAACCAGCGGGCTGCAGAAAACGAAATGCTGGTGATGAATCTTATAAAAAAATAACCGGTAGTATGGCTGCTGATAACAGGTTCGTGCAAACACGAACCTGTTTTTTTTATTCATTGGTGATCATAGTTTTTGCTCACCGGCCCCGGGCCGTTGTTAACAGAACGGTAGGCCTATACAAAAGGCAAAAAAAAGAGGATCCATAATGCCCCCTGAAAAAAAATACCCTTTAAATTTATGGCTCATTCCCGAAACTAACCAACCGGGAGTTGATCATTTATGCCGGTAATTAAAACTTTAGAACACACAACACCCGAAAAAATCGTTGAGGTTTTTAATGAGTCCTTTTCTGACTATATCGTGCCATTAAAGCTCAGCCCCGAACAGTTGCACAACAAGATGCAAAATGACGGCATTCAATTAAGGTTTTCTGCAGGGGCATTTGAGGGGGAAAAGCTGATTGGTTTTATCCTGCATGGGTATGATGTCGTGAACAATAAGCCATTGATCTATAATGCCGGCACCGGTGTAATTCCCTTGCATCGGGGACAAAAACTTACCAGTGAACTGTACAATTTTATTCTGCCAATATTGCGATCCCAGGGTGTGAGCAAAATTCAACTGGAAGTGATCACGGGTAATCTCCCTGCCATAAGGACCTATCAGAATACGGGCTTCCAGATCACGCGAACACTCAATTGTTACAAGGGTACCCTGAACACGGAGCAAACGGCCGGTGATCTTCGAATACAGGCGCTGCAGCGCTATGACTGGGATACAATACGATCGTTTTGGGATTGGCTACCTTCCTGGCAAAACTCCATAACGGCTGTAGAAAACCTGCGGCATGATAATGTGGCTTATGGAATCTTTACCAATGAAAATTTATTGGGGTACATCATCTATAATCCCCTGAGCAAAAGAGTGCAGCAATTTGCCGTGCACAGACAACACAGGCGCAAGGGTATCGGCAGGCAGTTATTTCATTACATAAGCCATAATTTTGAAAAGGATATTGCTGTCATCAACGTGGAAGACGGATCAGTGGACACTGACCGGTTTTTGACATCAATCGGGCTGAATATTTATGTAAAGCAATATGAAATGGAATTGAGGATAGATTGAACCGGGTGGATGGCAGCTACCGGTTGCGCCAGGTACACGAATTGGATACTTTTTTATTGATTGTATAAAAAAGCCGGGACTGAATATAAAGCAAGCACAGAAACTATTGCAGTTAAAAACATATAGGATAACACCAGGCCGGTTCGTTTCCTCAATGCCGTTCGTTTTACAAAATCGATCATACAAATGACCAGGAAGATTAGCGTACATAGCGCCAACAAAAGGAGATAAATGAAAAACAGCCCGGGAAATGTGGCGAGTAAAAGACCTGATAATAATGTGGGAATGATATGATGTAAATTGAGTGAAAAGGTCATTTCGTTTTGTTTAATTTTAAACTTACAACATTTTTCAATATCCGGAAGCCTTTTTTTAGCCGTGCATATACATCCTTATTTTAAATAACTAACCTCTTTTTCATTCTAATTTGAAACACAACCACACACCATGTGCAGATGAAGTTATGCTTGAAATCCTGCAGCGGGAAACTTTCGACTATTTCCTGCATGAAATGAATGAAACCACGGGCTTGATTGCCGACAAAACCAAGCCGGGCGCCGTGGCCAGCATAGCTGCCGTGGGTATGGGACTAAGTTGTTACGTTACCGGCGTGGAGCGGGGGTACATGAGCCGGGAAGAAGCGGTAAGAAGAACCCTGAAAGTGTTGCAGTTTTTGCTGAATAGCCAGCAGGGCACCACACCTGATGCGACAGGCTTCAAGGGTTTTTATTATCATTTCCTGGATATGGAGACCGGAAAAAGAGCATGGAAATGTGAAGTGTCAACGATGGACACTGCTATTTTTTTGGCTGGTGTATTTACCGCACAGCATTTTTTCACAGCAAACGACGAGGCAGAAGCAGCTATACGCAGCGTTGCGGAAAAAATTTACCTCCGCGTAGACTGGCAGTGGGCCTTGAACGGCCGCGATTCTATTACCCATGGCTGGATGCCGGAAAAGGGATTCCTCCGCCACCGCTGGAATAGAGGCTATAGTGAAGCCGTACTGCTTTATATACTTGCCCTTGGTTCACCTACATTTCCCATACCTGCCAAAGGCTATCAAAAATGGATCAGCACTTTTGAGTGGATCAAAGCCTATGATATCGATTACATCTATGCCGGCCCGTTATTTATTCACCAGATGTCTCATGTATGGATCGACTTCAAAGGCATTATGGATGAGATGAACAGGAAAACGGGTATTGATTATTTTGAGAACAGCAGGAGGGCAACGATTATCCATCAACGTTATGCTATTGATAATCCTTTAAAATTTGCCGGGTATGGCGAAAACTGCTGGGGCCTTACGGCAAGTGATGGCCCGGGTCCCCGGAGGCGCACCCATGATGGCGTGAAAAGATATTATTATGATTACAAGGCAAGGGGTGCACCCTTTGGTCCCGATGATGGAACAGTTGCGCCGTGGGCCGTAGTGGCATCTTTACCCTTTGCTGACTCAATCGTGCTCAGTACGGCGAGGCAGGAGATGCAGGATGGTGAAACCGGTAAATATTACCATCATGGATTTTGTGCCAGCTTTAACCCGACATACAAGGACAAGGGGACAGGGTCAGCAGGCTGGGTCTCCGAATGGCAATATGCCATCAACCAGGGGCCAATCATCCTGATGATTGAAAATTATCGTTCGGGGCTCACGTGGGAGCTGGTAAAGAAATGTCCATATATTGTTCGTGGCCTGCGAACTGCCGGATTTACCGGCGGGTGGCTGGACGGGCGATAAAACCATGGCGGTAGATCATTCCGCGAGGGCTGCACTATTTATTGAAATTGGTGATACCAATCACTATGATCACTGCCATAATAACAACGGCGCAAATGGCCACGGCATAAAAAGTTTTTTCGTTGACTATCCCCTTTGCCTTGGGGCTGCGCGATGCCCCAAGGATAACTGCACATAAAAACAGTGCAACAAATAAGATCACTAAAAGTACGGTCATATGATTTGTAGCGTTATGAATTTATCTGTTTCATAACAAGGGCAAACATACCTTAAAATTCTCACCCGTTCCTTTGCTCTAAAGCATTGATCCAAAAACCAACGCCCAATTGGACAAGTGCCGATTTTATTTCCCGGACACATCTTTAGAATTCAAGTTTGTATACTTTGGTGGAGATCATGTTATTCACTTTTCCGCCGGCCACGTAAATGGTATTATGCACAGAAATTACTGACGCGGAATATATGTCAACAGGAAGTATGCCCACTGACCAGGTATTTGTGGACCGGTGATAAATGTCGAATTTATTACGGGAATTATTTGGCACCCCGCTACCAGTTCCATAATAGGAAGTAAAAAAAATGATGTCGTCGTTTTTTTCTACAGCCGCAAAAAAAGCGTTGGCCTGTGCAAGGCACGCATAGGTAGAACCTCCCGTTTGCATATCCCGAATTTCCACCTTATTTGTCCACAAGGCAGCACCGGAAGTATTGTTCACCCCACCTGCCCAGTAATTCTTATTACCCGTAGCAATGGCTCCCATACCACCCCTGGCCTCATTTAGGGTGGAGCTGGACCAGCTACCGGTAACGGCATCATAAATATCAATGGTTCCCGAAATAGTGCCGTAGCCGATAGCGAACCAGTCGCTGGCATTGCCGGCCAGGTAGATCTTGTTGCCGACCGTGGTGGCACTGATGGCCGCATCACTCGCTGTGTATTGTGCGGAGGTATGGGTCCTGTTGTGTAAGGTATCTGTGCGCCAGGTATTGGTTGATACGTCATATATATCCGCGAGGCTGTATGAGCGATGCACACTTCCATCGATAGTTTTAGTACGCAGAAACAAAACTTTATTGCCTGCTGCTGCAGCGTTGATCATACCAATAAAAAATCCATCTCTACTGGCCAGGTCCGGGATGTTTGTTACGCTCCAGCTATTAGCAACAACATCGTAAATATCAACTGTAGCAGAAAGTTCACCGTTCACCACCGCACCGGCGAAAAATATTTTATTATTGAGTACTGCGCTTACGGGGGCCCATGTGGGGTGCGACAGTTCCGCTGTACTCCAGGAATTGGTTTCGAGATCTAAAATATCCACCCGCGAAGAAGCGTGGTTAGTGGCCGGGTCCGCTCCGCCTGCGAACACGATTTTATTGCGGGCAGCTGCTACAGCCATGTTTACCCTTGCCCGTGATAAGTAACCCGCGGGAACCAACCGGGCACTCACCTGCGGACGCTGGAGACCATTACAATCGGTAATTGTCGTTGCAGGAAGTACGATGACCTGCACCGTGTCCAGGTCGGACAGGCCGGCAAAATCAGTCACTTTTAGCTGGAAGAGATAAGTGCCCTGCACCAGTTCTTCAACGACTGCACGGGCCATGTTTGCATTGATGATATTGGCGGAAGAAGGACCTGTAATTTTTGACCATTCCCAGGTACTGATGTGGTAATCCCAGGGGCATGCGTCATCAAGTAC
>JAKFCK010000684.1:0-3741 GCA_036676685.1 Chitinophagaceae bacterium
GATGTGCAACAGGCGATCAAAAAAATGCATGCATTAAAACAGTACGATCCCGCATCCATAGCCGCTATCGGTATCGCCTACCAGATGCACGGCCTGGTGATCGTTGACAACAATCAACAGGTGCTTCGCGATGCGATCATCTGGTGCGACAGCCGGGCTGTACCGATTGGCAATGCTGCATTTGATGCGATCGGGCATGATACATGTTTGTCCCGCTTGTTGAACTCCCCTGGCAATTTTACCGCGGCAAAACTGGCCTGGGTCAAAGAGAACGAGCCGCATATATATGAACAGATCTATAAAGTGATGTTGCCCGGCGATTTTATCGCTATGAAACTTACAAATCAAATTACCACTTCGTCTTCGGCGTTATCAGAAGGTGTGTTTTGGGATTTCCAGGACAAAAGCCTGTCGGCAGACGTACTGGATTATTTTAATTTTTCTCCTTCGCTCTTCCCCGATATTAAAAATGTTTTTAGCGAGCACGGTTTGTTGGATAAGGAAATTGCTGCAGAGTTGGGACTTAAAGCCAACATACCGGTTAGTTATAAATCGGGTGATCAACCCAACAATGCTTTTTCCTTAAATGTGCTGGAGCCGGGCCAGGTGGCGGCTACAGCCGGCACTTCCGGTGTTATATATGGTGTGGGAGATACCTTAAGTTACGATCAGCAATCCCGCATCAATAGTTTTGCGCACGTCAATCATACAAACGAACAAACCAGGATAGGCACATTATTGTGTATCAATGGTACAGGTATCGCCAACAGCTATACCAAAAAGCTACTCATCGCTGATTGTAGTTACCCCGCAGCAAATGAAATGGCGCGTAACATCCCGGTGGGATCGGAAGGCTTATATATCCTACCCTTTGGTAATGGTGCTGAAAGAATGCTGTGCAACAAAGAAATCGGGGCGTCCTTTCAAAAGGTCGATTTTAATTTACATACGCCTGCCCATTTTTTAAGGGCAGCCCAGGAAGGCGTGGCTTTTGCATTCCGGTATGGCATTGATATCATGCGGGAAAACGGGATCACCCCTTCTGTGATCCGGGCCGGTAAAGCTAATATGTTCCTGAGTAATGTGTTCCTGCAGGCCTTTGTAAATGTGACCAATGTGCCGGTAGAATTATATGATACAGATGGAAGTATCGGGGCGGCAAAAGGCGCTGGTGTTGGAGCCAAAATATTCAGCTCTGCAAAAGAAGCGTTTATAAACATGGAAGACCTGCAATTGATCGAACCCTCAGTTCCCGAAGCATATGACGAGGTATACCAGGGCTGGAAGGCATTATTGGATGAAAAAATGGAAACAACCACAAGCGTGGAATATTCTCAAAATACAACTAAAACATAAATACAATGAGCAATGTAATCCTGGGTAGCAAAGAATTTTTTAACGGAATACCGGCAATTAAATTTGAGGGACCGGGGTCAGATAACCCGTTAGCCTTTCGCTGGTATGATGAAAACAAAGTCGTGGCCGGTAAACCTTTAAAAGATTGGCTGCGTTTTGCCTGCTCCTACTGGCACAGTTTCAATGGCAGTGGCGCTGATCCTTTTGGGGAAGCTTCCCACATTTTTGCCTGGGACGAAAAAACAGATGCAGTAGAAAGGGCAAAAGATAAGGCAGATGCCGCTTTTGAATTTTTTACCAAGCTCGGTTTACCCTATTACTGTTTTCACGACATGGACGTGGTAGACTATACAAACGATATCAAGGAAAATGATAAGCGTTTACAGGCCCTGACCAGTTACCTGGCAGAAAAACAAAAGGCCAGTGGTGTAAAACTCTTATGGGGCACTGCCAATTTATTTTCTAATAAAAGGTACATGAACGGCGCCAGCACCAACCCCGATTTTCATGTGTTGACACATGGGGCGGCACAGGTAAAAGCAGCGTTAGATGCTACTATCGCGTTGGGCGGAGAAAACTATGTATTCTGGGGCGGCAGGGAAGGTTATATGACCCTTCTTAACACCAACATGAAACGCGAAAAAGAACACCTCGCAAAATTCCTGCATGCGGCAAAAGATTATGCAAGGAAAAATGGGTTCAAGGGGAAATTTTTTATTGAGCCCAAACCTTGTGAACCCAGCAAACATCAATATGATTACGATTGTGAAACGGTAATAGGTTTTTTACGCCAATATGATCTATTGAACGACTTCAGTCTGAACCTGGAAGTGAACCACGCAACTTTGGCTGGCCACACATTTACCCACGAACTGCAGGTGGCGGCGGATGCGGGGCTCCTGGGCAGCATGGATGCAAACCGGGGTGATTACCAGAACGGATGGGACACAGATCAGTTTCCTAATAATCTCAATGAACTCACCGAAGCAATGCTAATCATTTTAGAAGCAGGAGGATTAAAAGGAGGAGGTATTAATTTTGATGCAAAAATCCGGCGAAACAGCACGGATACGGCAGATCTCTTCTATGCCCACATTGGTGGTATGGATACATTTGCAAGGGCACTAATCACTGCGGATAATATCCTCCAAAAATCAGATTATAAGAAGATCCGCGCCGATCGTTATGCCTCTTTTGACAGCGGTACCGGGAAAGATTTCGAAACGGGTAATTTATCACTGGAAGATCTGAGAGATTTTGCGATAAAAAATGGCGAGCCTGCCGTGGTGAGCGGGAAACAGGAATACCTGGAAAATATTATCAACAGGTATATCTGATAAATAAACAACGGCTGTATCCATTTGATCCACGCCGCAGGGTTAACAAGAACTTAAAATAAGAAAGACCAAAGGCCTCTCCCCGGAGAGGCCTTTCATTTTTTACCTCCCAAATAAATCAACGCAATCGAGGTACTTCGAAGCACAACGACCGGTTACCTGCCCGCTGCCGATCCGGATATTCCCATGGGATGAATAGATTTACCGGATATTGCAAATAGATTAATTTCGTTTGGTAAAAGCGTAATATTGTTACCGATCGAACCTTTAAAATTATCTGCCCTCACCGGCCAAATTGCAAAAGTGCTTTCCACGAACTTTGGCAACAGGAGTTATTGGGTGATCGCGGAAATTACCAACCTTAAATTTTACCCTGCAAAAAATTATTATTTCCTGGACCTGGTGGAGAAAGATGATTTTACCAATACAGTGCTTACCAGTATAAAGGCGAATGCCTGGAGCACTGCTGTGCAACGGATCAAACATTTTGAAAATGTAACCGGGCAGCCGTTTGATAATAACATCAAACTACTCCTGCAGGTTACGGTGGAATACCACATTACTTACGGACTCAAACTTAATATCCTTGACGTAGACCCGGCCTTCACAATGGGTAACCTGGAACAACAAAGACAGGCCACGCTTGCACTCCTTTTAAAAAATAACGCTGGTTATATTGATTACGTGCAGGGCGAATACCTCACTTTTAATAAATCGCTTGAGCTCAAACCCGTGATCCAGCGTATAGCCCTCGTGGCCTCACCTGATTCAGATGGTTACCGGGATTTTATGCACGAACTGCAAAACAACCCGTTTGATTATATTTTTTACGTGGATCCATATGCCGCACAGGTGCAGGGTGCCGGCATGGAAGCAGGGATAGTCAAAAGACTTGTAGAGATCTTCACATCAGGTAAAGATTACGATGCTGTTGTAATTGTCCGCGGCGGCGGCGGCCAGGCGGACCTGCTCATTTTTGATGCTTATGATCTGGCAAGAGCCGTTGCAAAATTTCCAATCCCGGTCTTCACCGGTATCGGGCACACGA
>JAKFCK010000685.1:0-3221 GCA_036676685.1 Chitinophagaceae bacterium
CACAAAAAGATTTTCGAGCAAAGCGGGTAAAAAAATATACGGTGGCGGAGGGATCAGTCCTGATTATTTTGTGCCCAGCGATACCTCGAGACTGGATCCTGTGACTGCGAAGTTGTTTGTGAAAGGATTGCTTACGGATTTCGGTTACCTCTATTATATGAGGAACCGGGGATTATCAGGTGTCTACAAAAGCGCCAGCCAGTTTGCGAGGGAGTTCAGCCTCTCCGAAAATGACTGGGCTTACTTTAAGCAGCTGGCTGCCAGGGACACAATAGATATCTCCGGGATCTCCGCTTTTGAAAAAAACTACCTGGTAAAGGCGCTTAAATCGTCGGTGGCCCGGCAGTTGTTTAGAACAGCCGGTTATGTGGAAGTGATGAATACTGATGACCGGGCTATCGGGAAAGCAGTGGAAATCTTAAGAAAAAAGTAAGCTCGTCACCGGGTAATATCCTTTGCCCTCCTGTTCCCTGCCCTTTTATTTGTGGCTTTATCGCGGTAACTTTAAATCATTACATTTGCCGCAAAATTGTAAACTATATGTGGTTAAATAATATCCTGGAAACGATAGGTAATACTCCTCTCATCAGATTAAATAAAATTACCCGGCAGCTTC
Organism: Chitinophagaceae bacterium; assembly: GCA_036676685.1. Taxonomy (GTDB): domain Bacteria; phylum Bacteroidota; class Bacteroidia; order Chitinophagales; family Chitinophagaceae; genus Ferruginibacter. Next base: position 617 of record JAKFCK010000685.1, read on the forward strand.
CCTGCACAGTTTTAGCCAAGGTTGAATATTTTAACCCGGGCAACTCCATCAAAGATCGCATGGCGCTAAAAATGCTGGAGGTAGCAGAAGCGGAAGGGAAAATTAAACCCGGGGGTACTATTATTGAAGGCACCAGTGGTAATACCGGGATGGGCCTGGCACTTGCAGCCTGTGTAAAAGGGTACAAATGTATTTTTACCACCACCGATAAACAATCAAAAGAAAAAGCAGATATTTTAAAAGCAGTAGGTGCTGAGGTGATCGTGTGTCCGACCAATGTGGAGCCCGAAGATCCCCGCTCCTATTATTCGGTATCCAAACGGTTGGCAACCGAAGTGCCGAACAGCTGGTACGTGAACCAGTATGATAACCTGGCAAACCGCCAGGCTCACTACGAACAAACCGGGCCGGAATTATGGGAACAAACGGAAGGTAAGATAACCCACCTGGTTGTAGCCACAGGTACAGGTGGTACAATTGTAGGCACAGCAAAATTCCTAAAAGAAAAAAATCCTAATATTAAAGTTTGGGCTGTAGACAGTTATGGCTCACTACTTAAAAAATACTTTGAGACCGGAGAACTGGACCAGAAGGAAGTTTACCCCTATATCAGTGAAGGTTTCGGGGAAGATTTTGTGCCCGAAAATTATGACATGAGCGTGATCGATGCCTTTACCAAAGTAACCGATAAGGATGGGGCAGTGATGGCCAGGCGTATAGCAAAAGAGGAGGGCCTGTTCTGTGGGTATAGCGCAGGAAGCTGCCTGCAAGGCGTTTTTCAACTGGCCAAAGATGAAGCAGGCAAAGACCAGTTGACAGCAGATGACGTTGTGGTTTGCATTTTTCATGATCACGGAAGCCGTTATGTGGGAAAAGTGTACAACGATGAATGGATGATGGAAAGAGGTTTCCTGGATGTAAAAACGTTTAAGGACCTTGTGAGTGGCCGTGGCTCTCAAAAATTAATAAGTATAAAACCGTCACAGACTGTATTAGAGGCAATTGACCTGATGAAAAAATATGACATTGAGAATATTCCTGTATTTGATGGGGAAAATAATGTGGGGGCTATTTCCGAAAGCGGCTTATTCACTAAAATCTTAAATAACCAGGATATAAAAGCTGATTTGGTGAGCACTGTGATGGAAAAACCATACCCTGAAGTCGCTTTCGATACCAGGGTAGAACGTTTGAGTTCCTATATCAACAAAGAAAATGGTGCGGTGTTAAGCCGGGATGAAAGTGGGCTGTTCCATATTGTCACCAAATATGACATTATCCAGAGCCTGAGTAAATAGCCCTAACGTGTTTTTACTAAATGAGCTGTAAATACTACAAATGCTACATCCTGACCGATGTAGCATTTGTATTTCCACAAACGCCTTCCATGTTGGTATAGTAAATTTACGTCCTGTTTTTTCGTAGCTCTACGCGACGGGATCCTGCTAATTTACTATCCCGGGCGTAATTACCTAACTGTTAAAAAAGAGCAAATGCGCTCTTGTTTAACCTCCTGGTTCGCCGCATCTTTGTGACAGAAGTTGATTGATAGAGATTAAATATCAATCATTGTCCAAATCCTGATAAAGCCGAAGAGTTTTCCAATATCCAAAAACTTGAAAAAGGCAAAACCGTTAAAATTCAATATCAATCAACTTCTGATTTTCTAAAATACGAATGACAAAAAAATAGAAATCATTTTTATCCATTGAAGAACCACAAAAAACCAATTTCCTGCTTATGCCTTAAAAAGCGATGATAGCAAACAACCTGATCCAAATCCTGCAGAAAAACAAAACCAAAACCCAGTATCCGCCTCTGCTGCCAATAACAGCGACGATGGCAAACCAAAAAACCAATCCTGTAGAAGACCAACAACCCAATTATCCTAAAACCTGAATACTGCCAATAACAGTAGGATGGCCGAAAGACCAGGACCGGTCCAAAGAAAAACCAGTAATCAACTACCCAAAGCCTATGCTCCTAACCAGGGCGATGATGGCGAAAATGATGAAACACTGAGACCAGGATTAAATTATTTTACCAAGGGTAAAAAAACCTATTCCTGAAAAACCAACCCCAGAGTGTAAAAAGTTGGTTACCTGATTAACTTCCACAGCCTCTTTGCAAATGCAAATTCCTGTGGAAGTTTTTTATTTACACCAACCAGTAACCAAACTTCCCTCTACCCTTCCTTCAGCGGTTTAATTATTTACCGGGCATAATCGTCTATTAAACAGATAGTCATTAGTTTATGCCTGCTATCGATAATTTGTACATAAATATAGTCATGGCCACATGCGTATATATACTTACAGTAGGATCGTAGCTCTCCGTTCATTATTACAGTTGATTTACGACGCCGGGCGTAATTACTTCATTGCGAAAAAAGAGCAATATCGCTCTTGTACAGGCTATCATTTCGCCCCATCTTTGTGTCAGAAGTTGATTGATAGAGATTAAATATCAATCATTGTCCATGATCCTGATAAAGCCAAAAGAAGTTTTCCAATATCCCAAAACCCGAAAGGGGCCAAACCGTTAAAATTCAATATCAGTCAACTTCTACTTTTTTTAAACCAATAGTTAAACCAATATCCTACCG
>JAKFCK010000686.1:0-8908 GCA_036676685.1 Chitinophagaceae bacterium
GAGTTTGAGAAAGGGTGTCTCCCTTTCCTGCGCTTTTGCAGCAGCCAGGGTCACGGTAAGTAACAGTATAAGGAGAACATATTTTGCCGGGAAAAAAAAAGTGTTCACACGCGCCATTTATTGCTTGATTAGGCATAAAGGTAGGGGAACGGAGGATATATAAAGTCTTCCATTGTACAATAAGTTGCTGCCGGAATATGGGGAAGGATTTTAATCTGTATTAAGGTGCTGATGTTTGGCATTAGCTGCAATGAACATGGCAAAACCAGCCAGCGCAAGGTCTTTTAATAAATTCACCAGGGATAATTGCCGCATATCCGGATCCCCGGCATTCCTGAATTGTGGCCAATGGATGAGTAACACAAAACTCACCAGCAGGGCGGCAAGGAGGTAACCGGCAACAGAAACAAAACGGTTTAAAATAAAGGCCAGTCCCGCCAGTATAAAAGCACCTCCTACAATATACACCCAGACTATACCACCAGGAAGATAATTGGGAACGTAAGTGAGCATATTCTCCGGTCGCATAAAGTGATAAATCCCAAAAATGATCATTACAACGGCCAGCAGCCAGATAGCTATGCGGGAAATAGTATGTTGTATCATGATAGAGAATTTGATCTTAAAATACGCAGAATCAGGTAAATTTTATAGTGTTATTTTACAATAGGTTGTGCAACAATCTTCACGCAGGTTTAAAAAATTAATTTATGACTATAATACCACAGCTGGCGCATTCTATGGGCAGGAGAGATGAAGTTCCCAACCAGGAACTGGCGATGAATATTGCCCGGCAAAACAACCAAACTGCGGTGAAGGAATTAGTGGAAAACCTGCAGCATAAATCCAAAGATATCCAACATGATTGCATAAAAGTTTTGTACGAGATCGGTCTGAGCCGGCCGGCCATGATCATTGCTTACCTCCCCGTTTTTCTTTCCCTGCTGCAAAGTAAAAATAACCGTATGCAATGGGGTGCCATGATAGCAATTGACCATCTTACCCGCCATTATCCCGCAGCAGTGTACCAGGCGCTCCCGCAGATCCTGGAAACAGCTGATAAAGGATCGGTGATCACCCGGGATCATGCCGTATTTATACTCATCAAATTGCTCCCGGTAAAAAAATACGCAGCTGATGTTTTTGCGTTGCTTGCAGATCAGCTTAGAAACTGCCCCGCCAACCAATTACCAATGTATGCAGAAAGGGCAGTGCCCGTGGTTGACAAAAATCACTATGCAACTTTTCGAAGCATCATGCTTGGGAGGCTGGCAGAAATGCCTACGGAAAGTAAAAAAAAACGGCTGCAAAAACTGGCCGGGAAGTTTGCACCCTCCCCATAAAAGAACCGCCCCGGAAATCCGGGGCGGCGTTGCTCGTTTTTGTTTAATTAAAATGTATACCTGTTGTCGGAGATCATCTTTTCTGCGATTCTCCTCCTTGCGTCTTTACTGTTGAAAGGAGCTGACTTGGTAAAACGTTTCAGGCCAAGTAACATCATTCGTTGCTCATCACCATCGGCAAAGGCATTGATGGCTTCTTTACCTGCTTTGTTTACCGCATCCATTGCATCATTCAAATAACAACGCACCATATCAGCCTGCAGTGCTACAGCAGGTTCCCCTTGTTTATCGCTCATTTTGATCAGTCGCAGCAGGGCACTTTCTGCATTAAATGTGAGCATACTCATATCCGCCACATTCATCAGTATTTCCTGTTCGCTGCTGAGCCCCATCATTAATTTTTGCACTGCCGCACCTGCCGTCATCAGGATGGCTTTTTTCATATTGGCTATGCTTTTTTTCTCTGCCGCAAAAGCGCCTTCTTCTTCACTGCCAAAATCAGGAATGCTCATTAACTCTTTAGACACCGCCATTGCCGGTCCCATCAGGTCAAGTTTTCCTTTCATGGCACGTTTCAGCATCATGTCTACGGTAAGCAGTCGATTGATTTCGTTGGTGCCTTCATAGATCCGGTTGATACGGCTGTCCCTGTATGCCCGGCTGATCATATATTCATCGCTGAAGCCATTGCCACCATGTACCTGCACGCCTTCATCCACTACCAGGTCCAATACTTCGCTGCCATCTACTTTCAGCATGGCACATTCAATAGCGAATTCCTCCGCCGCTCCCAGCAAGGCTTCGTTGAAAGGTTTTCCTGCAGCCTCCAACTCCGTTTCTTTATCATCGATCCACTTTGCAGTACGGTATAAAGCGGATTCACATACCCATGTGCGGATAGCCATTTCCGCCAGCTTATGTTTGATGGCGCCGAAACTGGCAATAGGTACTTTAAACTGCACCCGGGTATTGGCGTATTCCACCGTGGAGCTCAGTGCCATTTTTGCACCGCCTAAAGCAGCGGCACATAATTTAAGGCGACCAATATTTAAAATATTAAAAGCAATGATATGTCCTTTGCCTACTTCACCTAACAGGTTTTCTACGGGTACTTTGCAATCCTGGAAATAAAGTTGCACCGTGGAAGATCCTTTGATTCCCATCTTATGTTCTTCCGGTCCCTGGGTGAATCCTTCCATGCCACGCTCTACAATAAATGCAGAAAACTTGTCTCCATCAATTTTTGCAAATACGGTATATACATCGGCAAAACCACCATTGGTGATCCAGCATTTCTGCCCGTTCAAAAGGTAATGTTTTCCATCTGCACTGAGCACTGCCGTGCTTTTTGCACCGAGGGCATCACTGCCGCTATCTGGTTCTGTTAGCCCATAAGCTCCTTTCCATTCCCCGCTCGATAATTTGGGTATGTATTTTTTCTTTTGTTCTTCTGTACCAAAATATAAAATAGGCAAGGTGCCGATACCGGTATGGGCAGCAATGGCCACGCTAAAGGAAAATCCTCCACCAAGTCCTTCATTAACCAATGTAGACGTGATAAAATCTTTTCCAAGCCCGCCAAGTTCCTCCGGGATAGAAGCACCCAGCAAACCCTGCTCACCTGCTTTTACCATCAGCGATGGCATGAGGCCCTGTTCCATTTTATCAATACGATCAATCACCGGCAGCACTTCTGTATCCAAAAACTGCAGGCACATGTCTTTTACCATCCGCTGTTCCTCATTAAAATCCTCCGGCGTAAAAGTTTCAAAAGCATTGCTTTCTTTAATAAGCCACTCACCGCCTTTTAGTGTGTTGGTTGTTGATGTTGTGGTACTCATAATGTATAATTTTTTAATTTTTTTAGTTGTGTTTTTCGATTCGTTTCTCGTCTCTCGTTCATCGTTTCTTGTTTCTCGTTGGCGAACGCTCAACTCTGTTTTGCAGCTTCATTAAATTCGTTAGGTTTAGTTATGGTGTAAAACTTCCTTCCGTGTAAACCCAACGAGAAACGAACAACGAGAAACCAGAAACCAGAAACTTGTTCCTCATTTCAAATTCTCATACACGGTATGCAACACTTCCTTCGCAATTTCTATCTGCCCGTTCGTTACGCCTTCCAGGGCTTCATTCAGGGTTCGGTTTGCAACCTCCATGCTCTGTTCCTGTAATTTCCCGGCTTCCGGCGTGAGGTAGATCATGTTGATCCTGCGGTCATCCTTGGACGCAACTCTTTTTACCAACTGCAGTTTTTCCAGGTTATCCACCAGCCTTGTTATACTTGGCTTATCGCGGAATGTGGCATCACAAAGCTGTTGCTGGCTCATGCCATCCTCCTTCCACAGGTGGTACAATACACTCCATTGCTCGATGGTGATGTCCACCCCGGCCTGCTTAAAATTCTTTTGCAGACGCCGGGCTATTGCCGTACTTGCCTTGCCGGTGATAAAACTGTATAACTCGCTTTTCTTAAATTGGTTGTTTGACATATAGTTGTTTATGCAACTACATAAAGATAGGGAATCGTTTTAAATTGTAAAAAATTATTTTTGTCACTTTACATGACCTGGGAGGCCAGGCTTATTACCGATATTTTTTAAATTACTGTACAGGGTGCTGACCCGGATCTTCCGTAGGACTTCTATGGTATCCACGCCTGCCAGCCGATGTTTATGCAGCTTTTATGATATTTTTCCTGGTCGTTTTTACCTTTTGCTTATTGATGCTTTACGCAGGACTACTCTTGTATTATCGTTCCGGTTGGAACGAGCTACCCGTATTCGATGTTAGCCAATTGGACAGAGTTCCCGGCACCTTTATCACGGTGCTTATCCCGGCCAGGAACGAAGAAAAAAATATTGGCCGTTTATTAGATACGCTTGTTGCCCAAACTTATCCTGCAGCACTATTCGAGGTAGTCGTAATTGATGACCATTCCACCGACAATACGGCTGATATCGTGAGAAAATACCCGGCTGTAAAACTTTTGTTGTTAGAAAATTTTATGCAGGCGGCGCCTATCAATTCTTACAAAAAGAAGGCGATCGAAGTAGGCGTACAACAAAGCGGGGGCGAACTTATACTCACCACGGATGCCGACTGTTCTGCCCCGGCAACATGGTTACAGGCCATAGCCGCATTTTATGAAACGCATAAGCCCGAACTGATCGTTATGCCCGTGGCCATCAATTGCAGCAACCGGCCTATAGAGATTTTCCAGGCGTTAGATTTTATGACGCTCCAGGGCATTACCGGTGCTGCAGTGCATAAAAAAAAACACAGCATGTGTAATGGTGCCAACCTGGCTTACACCCGTAAAGCCTTTGATGCTGTGAATGGTTTTAAAGGGATTGATACCATTGCCAGCGGCGATGATATGCTGCTGATGCACAAAATAGCGGTGCAATTTCCCGGGGGAATAGCTTATTTGAAATCCCCCGATGTGATTGTGCAAACAGCCCCTGTGCTTAACATAAAACAATTCCTGCAGCAGCGTATCCGCTGGGCAAGTAAGGCCAATAAATATGATGACAAGAGAATTTTACCGGTATTACTCTTGGTATATGGGTTTAATGTACTGATGTTGGTATTACCTGTACTTGCCCTGGTCAGGGCCGATTGGGCACTCTTCCGGTACTGGGTCTTTTTCCTGCTGCTTAAAACGATAACAGAACTTTTTTTCCTGTTCCCTGTTGCAGAATTTTTTAGCAAAGAACGTTTATTGCTTGTTTTCCCTTTGGCACAACCTTTTCATGTTTTATACACAGTGATTGCGGGCTGGCTGGGAAGGTTTGGCAGCTATCAATGGAAGGGCAGGAACGTAAAATAACATTATGCAAACAACGAACGAGCAACCTGATGTGGTTTTGATAGGTGCAGGGATCATGACGGCCACCCTTGCCATCCTGTTAAAGGAACTGGAACCGAAAACAACTATCCATATATACGAACGTTTACCGGAAGTGGCTGCAGAAAGCAGCGATGGCTGGAACAATGCGGGCACCGGGCATTCCGCCTTCTGTGAACTGAATTATACCCCGGAAAAAGAAGATGGGAGTATAGATATTTCCAAAGCCGTTAAAATAGCAAGCTCATTCGGGGTATCCAAACAGTTCTGGGCTTACCTTATGCAGCGGAAATACTTGTGTTCACCGGCTTCCTTTATCAATAATATCTCACATACCAGTTTTGTGTGGGGCCAGGAAAATGTTTCCTTTCTCAAAAGAAGATACGACGCCCTTATCCAACATCCCTTGTTCCATGGTATGTTGTACTCAGAAGATCCGGCCACCCTGCAGGAATGGATGCCATTGGTCATGCAGGGAAGAAAAGACATTGATCACTTAGCCGCTACTAAAATGGATAAGGGTACGGATGTAAATTTCGGGAGTCTTACCCGGGCAATGATGTATTACCTGGATAACCTGGAAGGCGTCGAACTTTTTTTAGGACACGAGGTATTTGACCTGGAAAAAAAAGAAAGTGGCCTTTGGGAGGTCACCGTGAGAAACATGGCCAACCGGAAAAAAAAGGACGTGCTGACTTCATTTGTCTTCATTGGCGCCGGCGGCGGCACACTGCCTTTGCTGGACAAATCGGGTATTCCCGAAGCAGATGGATATGGCGGATTTCCCATCAGCGGGCAATGGTTGAGGTGCACCAATGAAAACATCATTCAACAACATGCAGCCAAGGTGTACGGAAAAGCTGCCGTAGGCGCCCCACCTATGAGTGTGCCACACCTGGACAGCAGGTTGATCGACCGGAAAAAAGAATTATTGTTTGGCCCCTTTGCGGGATTTTCCACCAAATTTTTAAAGCAGGGTTCTTTCCTTGATCTTCCGCGTTCCATTGAATGGGATAATATTTTCCCGATGTTATCTGCGGGCTGGCAAAATATGAGCTTAACAAAATACCTGTTGCAGCAGGTGAGTTTGACCATGGAGGAAAGGATTGCCGCGCTCAGGGCATACTTTCCCCGCGCCACACGTAGCGATTGGGAATTGGCCATAGCCGGCCAGCGCGTGCAGGTGATCAAAAAAGATGAGGAGGAAGGCGGTGTACTGGAGTTTGGAACCGAGCTTGTCGTAGCCGCAGATGGATCCCTCGCAGGTTTACTCGGCGCCTCACCCGGGGCATCTACCGCCACTTCCATTATGCTTGAGTTACTCGAAAAGTGTTTTGCAGACAAGGTGAAGACATCAGCCTGGCAAATGGCCCTTCAAAAGATGATCCCCTCACTTGCCCATCCCCCGGACGATAAAGTAACACTTGAAAAAATAAGCGCGTGGTCAGGTAAACAGCTTGGACTGACCTACTATTAAAAAATGAAGTGTATTTTACAATATGTTGCAACCCTCTTTTTCGTTTTCCCGGCAAATATTGAAAAAGCTTCGCAAAAACAAACTGGCCTTTTCAGGGCTCGTGGTCATTGCGATGGCTGTTTTCCTGGCCATTTTCGGGTACCTCTTTGCGCCGGATAATTCGCCATTCGCAGATGGACAGACGGTGGAGATCCAGGCAAAAAAACCGGGTTACCAACAAATGTTTTTAACCATACCGCGGAAGGACCACGCTTCCGCGAATTGGCTGCAATCGATGTTCAGCGGCCGCCCGCCTCGGTTTGAGTATATTCCCATCACCGGGTACAAAGTAGTTGGTGAAAACCTCGTGATCGACCGGTACGTGGACGAGGACACTACCGTGCAGCAGTTATTCAATATCAGCCAACTTACCGGCAATAAACCGCAGGATCTGCAGCAATACATCATCACCAAAACATACTGGCTGGGTACCGATGCATTTGGAAGGGATATTTTAAGCCGCCTGATCATCGGCACCAGGGTAAGCCTTGCAGTAGGTTTTATCGCGGTGTTTATCTCGCTTACCCTTGGCGTGGTATTGGGCGCCCTTGCCGGTTTCTACCGGGGTTGGGTAGACGAAATTATCATGTGGCTGATCAATGTCACCTGGAGTATCCCTACGTTACTTTTAGTCTTCGCCATTACCATGGCATTAGGCAAAGGATTCTGGCAGATCTTTATCGCAGTGGGCCTTACCATGTGGGTGAGCGTAGCACGCGTGGTGCGCGGCCAGGTGATGGCGCTGAAAGAACTGGAGTATGTGCAGGCCGCCCGGGCACTTGGATTTAAAAACAGCCGGATCATCCTGCGCCATATACTACCTAATATTTTGGGACCGTTAATGGTTATTGCCGCCGGCAATTTCGCCACGGCGATCATCGTAGAAGCGGGATTAAGTTTCCTTGGTATTGGGGTACAGCCCCCGCAACCCAGCTGGGGATTGATGATAAAAGAAAACTACAATTTTATTATTACGCATAACCCAATGCTTGCACTGATCCCGGGTTTTGCCATAATGTTGCTGGTGTTAGCTTTTAATTTGTTGGGGAATGGTCTCAGGGATGCGGTAGATGTTAAAGCCCCCTAGCCCCCTAAAGGGGGAGCCTGGGAAGGCTTAAATAGTTCTGCCATTCTTGGAAATATGAATTATTCAACAATATTATTGAGCTTAATTTTTGCAATGCTAACTCCCCCTTTAGGGGGCTGGGGGTCTCGGTTCCCCCTTTAGGGGGCGGAGGGGGTTACTCCTGTGGCGCCACCGGCACATTCCTATAAAACCCTTCCTCCAAAGAAATAAAAGTCTCCGTTCTTTCTATTCCTTTTATTTTTTGCAAGGCATCATGCAGTACGTAACGCAACTGGCCGATATCCTTGCAGACAATCTCGATGAACATGCTGTAATTGCCAGTGGTATAATTCAGCCGGATAATTTCGGGGATCTTCTTAAGGTCTTCTGCCACCGTATCATACATCGAACTTTTTTCGAGGAAAATACCTACGAATGCGGTAATATCATAACCCAGCTGTTTTAAATCTACACTTAGCCTCGTACCTTTGACGATATTGAACTCCTGCAATTTTTTTATACGGACGTGGATGGTACCGCCACTCACAAACAATTTTTTACCTAATTCGGCGTAGGATATTTCTGCATTATTCATCATTGCTTCAATGATCTGGAGGTCAAGTTTGTCAAGATTTAATTTCGCAGCCATTTTGGTAGTTAATTTTGTAGTTTTTTAATATTATTTACAAATATTTGAATTATTTCTATAATTTCAAAATATTTGTTGAAATACTTTTAAGTATCCAGCATTTTACTATATCTTTGTGTTATCAAACCAGATCGATAAAGATCGATTATACTGTGGGGTGATGAAATTTTTGGCAGACATGCCCCCTTGTCTCGGGGGTGAGGATAACAGGATAAACGTAGCATAGAGCCGTCTCCCGATGCAAATCGGGATTCGACCGGGGTCGACCACCGAACTTTGTACTACAGCTAACTGCCTCGTGAAGGTTCGAACCCTTCCCCTACAGCTTATCAAGCCTTCGTTAAAAAACGGAGGCTTTTTTATTTGATCCCATGTCCTGTCCTACCAAGCGGGGTCGAGCACCGAACTTTTTATCCCGATAGATATCGGGATTCGGGAACGAAGAAGTGTTAGAAAAACAAGATCCCGATGAGATGACGATATCGGG
>JAKFCK010000687.1:0-2791 GCA_036676685.1 Chitinophagaceae bacterium
GCTACCATAACTTAAGGAAAGAAACTGCTATCAGCACCAGGGTCGTTTTTGATGTTAGCACGAATTAACCAACGACATGGCTTTTAGCTGCTGTCGGGATCCCGGGAGATGTCATAACTTATCGACTGAAACTTCTGCTATCAACACCTGGCTCGATATTAATGTCACCACCAATTAACAGCCAACAAGGCTTTAAGCCGCAATCGGGGTCCAGGGAGATGTCATCATTTAAGGACGGAAACATTTATCAGCAACGGGCTCAATATTGATGTCCCCGAATTTACCGCCGCCGACGGGCTTTGTTCCGCAGACTGGGTTATCGACTTTTTTTTAAATTACCAAACGAAAAAGCCGCATCCAGTTGGATGCGGCTTTAAAAAATATTCCCTGACTGCCATAGGTAGGCAGCTTCTTATTAATTGACTTTTGCCAGGTTAGCCTGGGTTATCATTTTATTCAACACTTTCACGGATTGATCTATATAAATATCCTCGCTTCTTACTTTTAGCCACTGTTTGTTACGGTCAGCTTTTTCCTTACCGGTGGTTTCACTGGCAGCTTCCCCGGAAAGGTTTTTCATATCCATCGCCTGTGGCAGTTTATAGGCCTCTTCGATTTGCTTATATACTTCTTTTAGCTTTTTCTGGTCTTCCCGGAACTGGTTGATATTTAAAGAATACTGCCTGTCGTTATTTTTTTCCAACCAGGTTACATTGGTTTTGATCTTACCAAAACTGGTACTTTTGTTTACTTCATCATTAGCGCTGCTTACTATAGCATCTGTGCTGTAAGTGCTTGTCCAGGGCACGTAGGCTGCTTTTCCTATTTCATCCCATTTCAGGGCATTAGGATTGTCTTTTTCCCTGAACTTAAGGTACTCCAGCCTGTCCGGTAACACAACATCTGGTTCTACGCCCCGTAACTGGGTGGCACCACCATTGATCCGGTAAAATTTTTGCAGGGTCAACTTAACCGTACCCAGGTCTTCCGACTTTGCAGTGCTGAACAAAGGATTTTCGCTCTGCGGGTTTAATGGAATATTACGTTGAACGGTCCCCTTGCCATAAGTAGAAGTGCTGCCTATAACGATACCTCTTTTGTAATCCTGTATGGCTGCGGCAAAAATTTCGGAAGCAGACGCACTGGTTTCGTCAACCAACACGGTCAGGGGGCCTGAATATTGGACGGTGCGGTCCCTGTCATCCAGGATCTTAGCCTTATCTCCCCTTCCTTTTACCTGGCATATCGGGCCATCTTCGATGAAAAGGCCAACCATCTGCACCACGTCGTATAAAGATCCACCGCCATTACCACGAAGGTCTAACACAATACCGTCTACGTTTTCCGCCTTAAGTTTTTCCAGTTCTTTAGCTACGTCATCAGCACAACGTGGACCTTTTGGATCTTCAAAATTTGCATAGAACTCAGGCAGGTAGATATACCCTATTTTATTCTGGCCATTGATAACGGCAGATTTTACAAAAACTTCCTCCAGCTTCACATCATCCCTCAGGAGGGTGATCACTTTTATTGTACCATCGATCTTACGAACGGTCAGTCGAACTTCGGATCCTTTTTCTGATCCACGAATCAGTTTTACCGCATCGGTAACTGCAAAACCAGTGACATCCACAGGTTCATTGTTACCCTGCGCAACTTTTATGATCTCGTCATTTTCCTTCAATTCTCCATTTTTCCAGGCCGGTCCGCCTGCAACCAGGCTGGCAATCTTAATTTTACCATCATCTTCCTTCAGTTGTGCGCCTATGCCGAAAAAGCTACCTCTCATACCCTCATTGAAGGTTCTAAGGTCGATGGGTGGGAAATAAGTGCTGTGCGGGTCCATGGTGGTCGTGATCGCGTTCACAAAAGTGCTGAAGTTCTCATCATTGGTCTCCCGGTTCTTTTTAGTGGCCATGTAACGACCCATTTGTTTGGATACCAGTTCCCTGGTTTCTCTTTCCAGGGTACTGTCTGCCTTCACTACGAAATCTTTTTTCCCCTTGTTCTTCTCTCTTTCGTCCTGGGCAGACACGTACCTGTCCAAAACAGCGTGTTTCACACTTTTGCGCAGAATTTCGTAACGTTCTTTTTCATTTGCCGGGAAATTGCGGTTCTTCGGATCCATTTCCACCGTTTCATTTATCGTAAAATCGAAAGGTTTGGAAAGGATCTCTTTGTAAGCGATCATAACTTCCGACAAACGCTTCTGGTATAACGTATTAGCAGCAAAAAATGATTCGATGGGCGAACCATGGATCTCGTCGTCAATCCTTGCTTCGTATTTTTTTAACCCGTCTACATCAGATTGCAACAGGATGTTCTTTTCTCCATCCAATTCCTCGATAAACTTCTTGAAGACCACTTTGCTAAAGGCATCATCTATTTTTTGGGGGCTATAATGCCCTTCTTCCAGCAGGATACCTACATTCCTCAGGATCTTGCTGTACCTGCTACCTGGATTATCTTCATTGTCGTTTTTCCCCTGCGTTTGAAAAGCAAGAAAAAAGCTGGCAGCGGTAAGCACCAGCATCACCGGGATAAATTTTTTGCTCATAATAAATGCTGCAATTTTTTGCATGATGTAAAAATAACGTAAAATGTACGTTGCGTGTTTACAAAAAACGTTGGTTTCCGACTAATATTTTGTTAAACAGGCTTTTCGGAAATCAATAGTGATGAGTGGTGAAAATGTGTTAACATTTATCTCACCGCCCTATATTACTTTGCTTACAAAATTGATGCAATCTTTTTAACTGCGTTTATACCCCTGGTAAGAGTCAAAAAAATA
>JAKFCK010000688.1:0-14526 GCA_036676685.1 Chitinophagaceae bacterium
AAAAAGTGTTTGCATTTTATTGATGTAATAATAATGCGCAAAATGACTCGACTGAAAACTTTCAAGATCTTTCACATATTGCGCTTCATTAAATTCCCCGCTGTCATAGGATAACTTGGAGGCCGTGTTGCCCTGGAGATTCAGGATAGATTGACGCACCGACAGTAAGGTGAGGATGGCTTCATTATTATTGATCCGCCTTAAAAATTCCAGGTAACGATCAGAAGTATTCATGACCTCCCTGAACACCACACCACGCATATAATGGCTTTGTACCGTAGCACAGCAGGCGCAGCTGGTATGGAAAAAATCTCCCACTTCCAACCCGGCTTCGTAAGCTATCTGCCAGTATTTTTCCATTTCCACAGCAGGGCGTTTCCAGGGCACGGCAAAATAACCCACCACAAAATGTGTTTCTGCTTTATAAAGCTTGCTCTTATATTTTTCCACAAGTGCGAGTATGAGCTGGCCAAAATCATAACCCGCTTGCTTTTGATTCATAATTGCACCCAGGAAAATGGGGCCAAGGGCAAGATAACCGATAAAGCCCCCATCTGTATTTCCATGTTTAAGGCAAATATTTACCATCCTGGTACAAACCGCAACGCATAGCTCCGGCTTCAACTGGTAGGCAGCCCTTGCAAATGTGCCCATTAATAAAATGGCCATCCGGAGATTTTCATTTTCCATCTCCTTCATTTTTATCAGATCAGGGATCCGTTTGTTTCCTTTTAAGAAACGATATACTATAAGTTCTTTAATTAATAAAGGAGGTATGAATTTGGGGGGCAGGTATACACCCAGTGTACGCACGGCTTCACGGCCCGTTTGATAAGCTTCATTGAACTTCCTGAGATTGGTATAGTAATGTATTTTGCGTTGGTATACCCTTGCCCTATCCAATACATTTACAGTATTACTGATAGCCTGGTCGTAGTAATCCTCTGCCGTTTCATTATTTCCATTGAGGTGTTCACATTCGGCCCGCTGTAAAAAAAGGTCACGGTTAAGTATAGACGATTGCCCTGGTGGAGTAAGGGCCATTAACTTCATTGCCTGGTTTATGTATTTCAGGGCTTGTTCATATGCAGTGGCGTTTTTAGCCCTGGTGCTTGCCGCAAGGTTAATGGCTACCAGTTTTTGTATTTCCGACGGATCATGAATAATATTTACTGCGTAATTTAAATGGACTGCAACATCATAGATATTTTCTGCTGTATCGGAGATTAATGTCTCTTCCAGTAAGAATCTGCCGGTCTTAAGTCGTATCAATTCTTTTTCCGTATCATCTAAAAGGCTGTAAGCTGCCTGTTGTACCCTGTCATGTAAAAACCTGTATTCTTCTACATCGTCTATATCGTTCCTGTTCCATGAATATAGCGGGGAGATCAGCCCTTTTTGCACTGCAATAGAAATTTGTTCGGTAGTAGATGCAATATCCTGGCCACTTACTTTGTTCAAAAGATTTACATTGAAATGGTTGCCGATACAGGATGCGATTTTTAAGGAATGCTGAATGGCTAAGGGTAGCCGTTGGATCTGACCCGAAATGAGTTCCAAAACATTATCGCTTATTTCTGCATCCCTTACCTTGTCCAGGTTATACATCCAGGCATTGCTTTCATCATCAAAATAGATTGCACCTGTTTCCGACAATGAAAGCATGCATTGCCTGGTAAAGAAAGGGTTGCCATTTGTTTTCTGGTAGATTAAACCGGCCAGATCAAGGCATTTCTCCGGAAGGGTGATCAATACATCCGCCAGCATCTGGTTAAGTGTACCGGGATCAAGTGGCTGCAGGTTGATCTCGTTAACATGATTGCCATGCTGATGAAGCCGGTCCAGCATCAGCATCAAGGGGTGAGATGCAGTCACCTCATTATCACGATAAGCGCCAATTAACATGAAATGCCCGGGGTTATCCCGGGTTAATTGAATTTCTATCCATTGCCCGGTTGCCGAATCTATCCATTGCAGGTCATCCAGGAATGAATAAAGCGGGTGTTCAGATGTTGTAAATACGCTTACAAACTGGTTGATCATGCGATAAAAGCGGTTGTTAGCTTCAGCCGGGGGCAGTTCCGGTACCGGCGGTTGCTGGCCTATGAGAAATTCAACCTCGGGGACAACATCTGTTATTTACCATTAGACTCTAAGACATTTAATAATTTTCTTTTCCATTCAGCAATGTGTTCGCTATTTTCTGTAAGGATCTGCCGGATCAGTTCCCGGAACGCCACCAATAAAGAACTTAATGGGATGTCGCGTTTAAACTGGTCAAATTTTCCACTGATGAAATAGCCTTTCCCCAGGTCAATCGTATTTTTTTCTTCACTTACCAGCCTGGATTTACCTACACCGGAATAGCCTGATATAAGTACAATTTGTGCCTGGCCGTTTGTAGCAAGTTCGAATGATTTAAAAAGTTGCTCCAGTTATTTCACGTAAGTTAGGCTGTTGGGCTTCGCGGGAAAATTCCGAGGCAAGGCTGAAGCCGATCAGCTTTGGGTCGCCACTTTCCTGGCAAATTATAATGTTTGAAAGGTTAATTATGTATGATCCGTTGGTAATGTAAAAGTTTAACAGCATCCGTTAATGGAATAGCAATTGTAAAAAAGAAGTTAAGGTCTGGTAATCCATTCTTCAGGACTTCGCAAAGGGTTAAGCCTTGTATATTTTCCAAAACAATCGCAATACTGTTTTCATATGATTCCATTCGCTGAGCCTTCACAATATTCAGATGGCTCACCCTGGTAAGCATCTGGTATTCCTTCTCAAGCCGCTTTATTACCGATAAAGTAGGTATGAACTTTGAGGAAGTTTTAGAAGCACACCCCTTCCGTCAATTTCCTGCTGTGCATGGTAAGTAACGTAACGTGAATCGGCCTGGAGCTGAGCGGATATTTTATATTGAGCTTTATCCATTCTCCTTTTTGTTTAAATCCGTTTTTGAGGTTAAAATTATTTTGTTAACAGAATCGAACAGGTAGCTCCTGACCAGGTAAATATTATTAAAACTGGTTATTCCCCAGGTACAAACGAAGGCGTCAAACATTCAACCGGTAATGTCTGTATTTTTCTTTAGGATTTTTTCAAAGGCCGAAATAGTAGTAAGAGAATTTCAACAGTATTGTTTAAAGATATGAAGCCAAAGTTATAAATACAATAAGGGTTGAAATAAATAAACAGCTTATTTAGCACAGATGCTGCTGTTAACGGGCTCATATCTTCAACTGTCATGCCTTGTAGAAATGTGGAAGAATCACATACCTATACCGTAACGGTGCTATCAGCGAATGGGTGTGCTGCCACAGCAACAGTACAGCTTACCTATATAAACATTTCGTGCTCTAAAAATGTGAACAATGAGAAAGTGGAGCGCTGTGTAAAGCCTGGCAACACTGGCACCTGCCACACTGTTTGTGTATCGGCAAGCGCAGTTGCAACCTTAATATCCTGTGGAGCTTATTATGGGGAATGCCTCGCTGATTGCGAGATCCCTGTACAGCATCTACGCGGTAACGGAAACCGTACCCAAAGCGGTATTGGTGGAAATATCCAGGAAACGTTTAATGTAAATGTGCTGAACAATCCTTCGCATACAGATTTTATGATAGCTGTTAATAGTTCTTCATTAGAGAAAATCACAATAAGGATGTTTGATGCTAATGGCAAACAGCTCGAATTAAGAACGAATGTGCGGGCTGAACAATTGGTAAAAATAGGCGGTCAGTATGCCGCAGGTCTTTATTTTGCTGAAGTACAGCAGGGGAATAGCCGAAAAGTGGTGAAGCTAGTAAAACAGTAGTTATTTTCGGATAGTTTCAAAAGCCCCGGCGAAATTTGCCGGGGCTTTTTTATACATAATACTCATGCTTTTCTCACTGTTAAAGAAATGAACCGATAAAAACCTCTTAGATCTTTTCTCGATATAGCGGAGCCGTATGATCCTGTTTCAAAAATGGTTCCGTGTTGGAACGACCCGGGAGAATTTTGGCAGACTTTTTATTTTAAAACTCCCGGACAGCAACAATCGCTGGCAAATCTGTTCACATCTTAAACTAAGTCTTTATGTTTACCTTGTTTGTGGCTCTTGTAATAACAGTACTTATAGACGTTCTGTACTTGTTGTTCAGATCATCCTCTTCCAGCGAAAGGCAAAGAAGACCTGAAACTCTTCTTCCATCCTATTCGCAAATAGATTTCATCGAAATAAACTTTCTGGGGATTTATTTTTTATTGGCTTCTTTTTTTTAAGTGTTTAATTTTACTAAATGGCTACAAAAAAAATAGGCAAAAAAACGAATTTTCCCCGTGTTGTAGTAATTGGAACCTCAGCTGGTGGCCTTAATGCATTGCAGAAACTAATTAGCCAGTTACAACCGGGTTTTCCGTTTCCTGTTTTGGTCGTACAACATATATCAGAGGATGCAACAGGAAATGTTCTCTTAAGCGCCCTGCAAAAATTTGGCAACCTCAAATGTGAGCATGCGAAACACCGGGATAAACTTGCTCCCGGCCATTTATACCTTGCACCTTCAGGCCATCATTTGATGGTAGGCCGCGGGTTGGAAGTTTTAGTAACGAAAGGCGCGCACGAAAACCGGTCACGCCCTGCCATTGACCCATTGTTCCGCTCTGCTGCGGTGGCTTTTGGAAGTGGCACGATCGGAATATTATTGACAGGCTACCTGGACGATGGTACCGCAGGTTTAAAAGCAATAAAAAGGTGCGGTGGTGTTGCTATAGTGCAGGATCCGGCCGATGCAGAATATCCCGATATGCCTACGAATGCACTTAACCAGGTTGATGTTGACTATTGCCTGCCTCTTTCTGCAATGGGGAGCCTACTGTATCAACTGATCAACAAAAAGCGACCGGGGACCAAAAATATTCCAAAGGATGTAATTATTGAAGCCAATATTGCGGAACGTGTATTAAGCGATTTGCCTTCTGTAAATGCATTGGGGGAGCAGGTCCCTTTTAATTGTCCGGGCTGTGGGGGTGTTTTATGGAAAGTAGATGAAGGTGCAGCGCTTCGGTTCAGGTGCCACACGGGTCATGCATATACAGCCTCAGCATTGGTGGCTGAACAAACAAAAAAAATTGAAGAAACACTTTGGGTTTCATTAAGAATGTTCGAGGAAAGAAAAAATTTGCTCCTCACAATGGCAAATAAAAAAAATAGTATCAATGCTAAGTCTGCACGCCAGAGAGCCGAACAATCACAGGTGCATATCGATAGGATCAGGCAAATGTTACACACAGATGATAAGGAGACCAAAAATGATCTGCCGGGTTAATATTTTTTGACAAACTAAACTTGTTGTCACCTAATATAATTAGGGGACTCGCACTCCTGCCAATACTCAACGATTATTTTTATTGTATTCTTCAATTTATCAAAGGAATGTGGTTTTACAAAAAATCCCTGGACGGACTTGGAGTAGGCGTCAACAACGTGTTTTTGTTCGCTGCTTGTAGAAAAGAACAGGTAGGGGATACATTTTATTCTTAGGTCTTCATTGGTATGAATTTTTTCTCTTAATTCCATGCCATTCAACTTAGGCATATTAATGTCTGAAAGGATAAGAAAAGGTTCAATGGCTGTTTTAACAAGGTATTCCAATGCTTTTTCGCCATCTTCAAAAAAAATGATCTCATTTTTAAAATTAAGATCCTTAAAAACTTCTGTCAGTAATAGTTGGTCATCATGATCATCCTCGATAATTATGATGGGCCCGATTTTATTCATAGTTTCTCATGTTTTAGATAAAGGAAAGCATCCAGGATAAATGTAAACATTTCCGTTGTATAGCAAAATAATTTGAGCGTAATAGACCATGACGTGCATTATTGCAGCTTATGAAAGAAGGACCTTGAGCTTCGACATCTTGTGTAAGAGTTGGGCAGCATCGGTTACTTATAGCTCCCGGTCTCGGCAGACTGCGTCCGTATATTGCAATATTGATGATGAATTTCTGTCACGCTCCCAATACCCGGAGTAAGGCTTTGCGGCTCCACTGATGTGGTCATCCTAGTTAATAATCCACAGACTCCCTGTTTTAAAATAAAAATAGCCTCCTCCGATCGGACGGGGCTATTTTTATAAGAATTTTTTTTTTGAATAACATCTTATCCTTTCATTGCTTCGCTGTTCAAAGTTGTATCTGCAATACCGGTTAAAAATTGGTCTGCCTGTTTCTCCTCTTCCAGGCTGATCAGTAAATTGTTCAATGCATCTTTGTGGCCCAATACTTTTGCGAATGCAGCCAACGTACCATACGTCGCTATTTCATAATGTTCTACTTTCTGTGAAGCGGCGATAATACCAGCATCCCTTACAGCGCCTGGTTTTGTTTCTTCCATAATTCCGACGCCCTCTTTCAGCAAGCCCTCCATGGCGTCACATTTTTTGGCCTCGGCCTTTTTGCCTATCGATTCAAAAACAGCTTCCAGTCTTTTCACCTGCTCCTCCGTTTGACTGAGATGATCAGTAATGGCTTTTTTTAATTCAGGATCCGTTGCATTTTTTGCCATTTTGGGTAAGGCTTTCGTGAGTGCTTTCTCTGCCCAATAGATGTCTTTCAAACTGTCTTCGAAAAGATCCTGTAATTCTTTGGCGGCATCTTTTTTAGCCGGCACTTTGGCCTGTTCTGTTTTGTTGATTGTTTGTTCCATAATGTAATGATTAAATGTTTATGTCTGAGTAATTGTGTTCTCAATGGTTTTTATGTGGGCGGAATCCTGGTAAGTTTCCTGGCTGTTCACTGAGCACGGGCACCCTTCTATCAGTTGCCTCTTTCATCTACCTCTTTTGTCAATTTTGTGAAACCTATTACTTCCCCGTCATCCCCGTGTAGGGCGGTTATCAGGATACTGCCCCAAAATATGATCCCCCCTTTTTTAACACGTCTTCCGATATGGCAGGCTCTCCCTTCCTTTACCGCTTGTGCGATTAATTGCTCGGGAAGGCCAGCCTGCCTATCCTGCGGCATATAAAATATCCTGAAATTTTCTCCCAATATTTCGGCTTCCTTATAACCCTTTATTTTTTCCGCTCCTTTGTTCCAGGATAAGATAGTTCCATCCCGGTCGAGTAGTATGATGGCATAGTCCTGGATTTCTGCGATCATTTTTTTATGTAGCTGGTCGAGTATTTCTTTCTTTTTCATTGAATGTATTAAAAACGGGATGCTTTTTACTTGGAAACGGGTGACGCTTTTTTGGCAGCCGCTTTTGTTTTTTTGCCGGCCGCTTTCCCCGGTTTTAAAATAACTTTTGTCCAGCCTTTGTCCCTTTTGTCAAAATGTTCATAGGCGTTGGGTGCTTCGTCCAGCGATAGTTCATGAGAAATGATTTTGGATGGATGAGCTTTACCTGCAGATATCAATGTGCACAACTGTCTGTTATATGATTTCACATTAGCCTGCCCGGTTGCGATGGTTTGCCCTTTCATCCAGAAGTTGCCAAAGTCAAAATCCATATGGCCCTTCTTCTGTAAAGTTTCCTTGCTCTTTGGGTCCTTCGGCACAAAAACGCCCACTACGCCGATTTTACCGGTAGCCTTCACGGCCTGCACCAGTTCATTCATCGTAATGTTTGCATGTTCAGTACCATGTTTATCACAACACTGGTATCCCACGCATTCGCAACCCTTGTCTGCTCCCATCCCTTCTGTTAGTTCCAGCACTTGTTCTACGGCAGGTGCTTTAGAAAAATCAATGGGTATGGCGCCGAATTCTTCTGCAAGCTTCAGCCGGTCTTTTTGATTGTCTACTACCATTACTTTGCTGGCACCTTTGATCATAGCAGCGTGTGTAGCCATCAGGCCAACCGGCCCCGCACCGTATATTACTACAGAATCCCCCGGTTGCACACATGCCAGTTCCGTCGCATGATATCCTGTCGGGAAAATATCTGAAAGCATTACATAATCATTCTCTTTTTCTTTGGCGTCCTCAGGTAATTTCAGGCAATTAAAATCTCCATGGGGCACACGGAGGTATTCAGCCTGGCCACCGCTGTAGGGTCCCATACCTGCAAAGCCGTAAGCAGCACCTGCGGTGGGAGGGTTCATAGTGAGGCAAAAGCCCGTGTAGCCGGATTCGCAGTTACGGCAATGGCCACACCCGATATTAAAAGGCATGCAAACCATATCACCGACCTTTATTTGCGTCACTGCATTTCCCACCTCAATCACTTCGCCCAGGTTTTCATGCCCGAATATTCTTCCTTTTTCCATATCAGTTCGACCTTCATACATATGCAGGTCCGAACCACAGATATTAGTTGTGGTAATTTTTACAAGCACATCAGTGGGTGCTTCGATGGTAGGGTCAGGCATCTCTGAGACCCTTACATCATATGGGCCATAATAAACAAGTGCTTTCATCATATTTTGTTTAAGCGAGGAAAAAAATAGTACAGCGGGGCTGCGGTATCCTTTTGTTTGTCAAAGCATATACCACAATCAATAAAGTTTGTTCCTGGTAAGTGTTTTCGCAGAATATGACACTTCATGTATTACTCAAAACCCACCCGCGACTAAACATGAAAAGAGTGATTGCCAGCAACCAGCGGCAAAAGAATATTGCAAATATATTGGAGGGTTAAGATGGAAAACCAACCGCCGGCACTAGTGGGCATGCTGTTTACACGCAGTAGAAATTTCCTGTTGATAGTATCAAATCATCAGTTCATCAAATTATCAAATCACCAAATCATCAAATCCCGATGGATATAGGGACAGGTCACCAAATAATCAAATCAGTCAACCGCTAAATCCCACAAAACTTTCTGTAAATGAGGAAATTAAACCCCATCTGAAGAGGGGTTGGTCTGTCACCTTACGTTCTGTTCAGGAATCTTATATTAAAACGTGAGAACGTTACAGCATTTTTAAACCTTATTCAACAATGGCCCGGGCTACGGGTGGAGGCTTAAACGGCGGAGCAGGTAATGCTGCATGTCCGTCTACTATCACCTGCACTTCTAACCCGGCAATACCGGTTGGCACCATACTTAGTTTCAGCAGCCAGTTAAGGGTATTTTTCTCTCCCTGCCTCCCCGCCGGAACACCGGCTCCAACGATCACAGGGCTGGATAGGGTGGATGCAAACGGAACGGTACTGGCACGATACTGCCTGGATCGAAGCCGGTGGAGCGGACGGTAATGGTGACGGTCGTTTAGATTGTACAGGCACTTGTGATGCAGATGGAGACGGGCTATTGGCTTCGGTAGATATCAATGATGCCAGTGCTGCTACTTATGTTACAAGTACCAATATTTCTAAACTGGCAATAACACCCAATACATTTGTTTTTGGTAATAGTTTCTATAATGGGGTACTTGATACGGATGGAGACACCGTACCGGATTTCCTGGATATCGACAGTGACAATGATGGGATTTATGATATTATCGAAACAGGCGGCACAGATGCCAGCGGTGATGGCAGGGTGGACTACAGCGGTTCATTTAATATTGTTGATGCTGACATGGATGGCCTTGCAGATGTTTTGGATGCGGATACGAATAATGATGGAGATGTGACAGACACAAACTAAGGAACGCAAAAAGCGCTGATCATTTCTGTGAATGTGACAGGGGATGGTACTGCAGAAACATGGACGGATGGCCCTGCTCCTGATCGTTTCCCTGTTGATTTTGATGCAGATATTTTGCCGAATTACCGTGACCTGGAAAGTGATAGTGATGGCATTAATGATGTTACCGAAGCTGGTGGCGCAGACCCTGATGGCAATGGTATTATTGGTGTGGGCGCCAGCAATACTATTTCGGTAAATAATGATGGGTATGCTATGGCATTAACAGCTCCTCTTATTAGCACTGATGCAGACGCTGACGGCGATGGTCGTCCGAATGACGATTCAGATCCCGAGTGGTCACCTTATTTTAACGGTGGTGGTGCACTGCCCTATGGCGGAACATCTACTTCTCCGTTAAACTTCCGGCCGGACCAGGACAGTGATACAAGGCCTAATGTCCTTGACCTTGATAGTGACAATGATGCCATAAATGATATCATAGAAAATATTGGCGGAGCTACTACATATGATTCCAACAACGACGGTATGATAGACGATAAGACCGATGCGGATTATGACGGTATAGCACTCCCCGTGGATGGAGATATCCCGGGCTACGGTGATGCGGGTAATACAGCACCGGTGAATTCAGATCCCGATGCTGTGCCTGATTACCTTGACCTTGATAGCGACAACGATGGTATATTCGATGTCACAGAGGGAGGTACAGGAGGTACGGACAGCAATGGCGATGGCATTGTAGACTGCAATGTTACCGGCTCTTATGTAGCCTGTGATCCGGACCTTGACGGAATTTTAGCTGTCGTAGACGGACAACCTTCGGTAATTGGTGATGCTCCAATGGCAGGACAACCTAATACGCCACCAAATTCTGATACCGCACCATGTGCAGATGCGCTGCCGGATTACAGGGATGTAGATAGCCAGAATCCCTGCAACCCATCCCAGCAGGATATCGATAATACTTCTTACCCTGATGCTAACAATGACGGTATGATTGATGGCACCGATACTGATTTCGACGGAATAATCAATACCGGCGGGTTCCCGGACGACAACCAGGTATTTGGTGGCAATACAGGTTTTGGAACGCCTTTACCGGTAACACTGGTTGATTTTAAAGCGCGCCAAAACAGGGAATCTGTGATCGTTATGTGGACAACAACGCAGGAAATAAACCTCAGGAATTTTGAAATAATGAGAAGTGCCGATGGGGTCAATTTTACGGGCATAGGATCTGTGAATGCCACCGGTGGTCTTGCAGGAGCAGCTTACCAGTTTGTGGATATGAACCCTGTTGCGGGAAATAACTTCTATTACCTTAAAATGATAGACACTGACGGCAGGCTTAAAATTTCTAAAACGGTTTTGGTAAAACTGGCAGATAAAAATTCACTCCTTATTGCTGTGTCTCCAAACCCCGTACAAGATCGGTTCACCATTAGATTGGCCGGAATGGAAAGAGGGTTATACCGCGTAGAAATGTTTAATGCAGTTGGCCAGTTGCAGGGTACCAGGAAAATTACGATCAACGACTATGACCATGTAGAATATATGGAGCGCGGTAATGCAGGTCCCGGTATCTACTGGATCAACATCATCAGCGATAAAACGAACAGGAGCGTTAAAAAAGTAAGTGTTTTTTATGAATAACCAACAATAATGACCATTAAAAGAGCTGCTCCCGGGCGGCTCTTTTTTTTGCCGGTTTTGCAGTGGCAATACTGATGATAACGGGACGGTCACCAAATCGTTCAATCCTTGTTTATATCCATCACGAATTGAGGGATATTAACCCTCGGGGCATTTTCCACTGCGGCCAGCGCTTTCGTGTCGTCTTTAAGCAAAACACGCAACTGCTTTTTCCAAGGGCAAACAACACAGGGTTCAAACTTTGCAAATTCACGGCTCGGGTTGAATAAAACGTAAGTAGGGTTTCCGCCATATAGGGTTGTTGGCTTAGCATATAATTTGTATTTCGGGCCATTTACAATCAGTTGATAAAACCCGCTCTCCAATTTGTCGCCAACATCTACGAACAGGTAATCATACCTTCTTAAATTCTCCACGAAACCAAACGCAATGATTTTTTTATCCCGGGAAGGTAAAGTCTCAGCTTCCCCTTGCTCATTTATTACAGTGATCCCAAAAAAAGGATTATTCAAAAATCTGCCTGCCTTGATCCTGCATTGTATAGTGTCATTGTTTGCCATTACAATGTAACCTGTTAAAGGTTCTGCGGCCCGGGCGACATTTGAAAATGTCGCTACTATAATAGCTAGCAGTAAATGTTTCATAAGTGCTGTTGTAATGGATGTAGGAAGTCGGGTTTGTTGAAGCGACCACTCGAAACACGATAATAGCCTCTTATTTTTTAGGTATTACTATTGAAAATGATATCCCCACAGCGTTAGCAGAATAGCTGGTATTTTCCTCGTCCTTATATTTCATTAAAGTGTATGTAAGCCCTACTCCGGCATAAGCGATTTCGACGGTGGGCCCACTGGCGCTTTTTATCTTGTAGTCTTCTCCCAGGCCATCTGTTTTAAAGCGTATACCCGTGTGCATGGCTAAACCTGCACCGAAGCGTAATTTAGGGGTCGCCATATAATTTCCAGTCACTACGATGGGAACACGGGTCAGGCGTATGTGCACATTATCTGCCGCCGTGGTCACATATTTAAACCCGACAGTTGACCTTAAGAGCCATTTTTCTGCTCCCGGAATTTGCAACTGGCCGCCTGCTGCCACCGATATTCCCTGCCCGGCCCTGACGCTTTGCTTTTCACCGTTCGTGAAATAGATGTCGGCTATTTTATCACCTCCAAGCTCTAATGCGCCCCCAACCAGTAAACGAACGGGTGGCGACTTTTTAGCAGCAGCCTGGGAAAATGCAAGATTAGAAAAGGATAAAACTAAAAATAAGATCAGCGTTGATTTAAACATAAAGCTTATAGTTATGGTTTCAAAAATGGAAGATAAAAAAAACCTGGTTTTCTAATTCGCGCTGTGGAAAAATTTTATAGCCCTTCATATTATCCTTTTATTTCTTCGCGCCCTGGAAGGCTTTCAAATCCAGAATACCCCATGAACCATCAACTATGAACCATCAACTATGAACTTTCATACATTCAAAATTCAACATTCGAAATTCTCGCTGATAAATACTACCGGACGGTAATGCGGATAATGAAATAGGGGAGCTGCAAAGAGTATAGATGCAGGGCTTTATTGAAACCTTCCCTCCCTAACGCTTCCCCTGTATCGTTTTATCTATAACCTCTTTTCTACATGTTTCATATTTACATATTCACTCGGTGTCATCCCAAACTGCTTTTGAAATCCTCTTGTGAAATTGGACTGGGAATTATACCCCACGATTTCGATGATCTCGTAAATTTTGTGCGACCCTTCGGCAAGTAATTCCGCTGCCTTTTTAAGCCGGGTGATATGGATCAGTTCGTTGGGAGATAGGTTGGAGATTGCTTTTACTTTGCGATAAAATGTCGCCCTGCTCATGGCCATTTCCCTGGCCAGCATTTCCACATCCAGGGCAGTGTCAAACATGTTTTTTTCTATAGACTCGTTTAGGGTTTCCAGGAATGTTTCATCTGCGCGGGAATAAGCCATGCTTTTAATATGCACGAGGGGAGAACTTGCAAAATAATCTTTGATCTTATTCCGGTTAGTGAGCAGGTTCAGTATTTGTGCTTTCAGGTGAGCCGGTGAGAACGGTTTTTCAATATAGGCATCAGCACCAAGTTCCAGTCCCTGGATTTTTGATTGCAAAGTGTTTTTTGCCGTAAGCAGGATGATGGGGATATGCGAAAACTCCACTTCAGTTTTCAGGCGGCTGCATAGTTCAAAGCCGTCCATTTCCGGCATCAGTACATCACTCACAACGAGCTGCACAGTTTCTTCTGTTAATAGCTGCAATGCAGCACTACCATTCAGCGCTTTTAGCAAATGGTAGTTTTCCTGCAATTCTTCCACAAGAAACTCCAGGATCTCCTCATTGTCATCTATGAGTAACAAGGTCGGTTTCATAATAATGAATTAGGTAAGTGTGGAAGGAATAGTTGTTTCATCGGTTGTGTTGGCTGTAATTTTTCCTGCGCGGGAATGCAGTACAGGCAGGTGCAGTACAAAACGGTTAAAGGTTTCATCCCCGGTATGGATGGAAAGTGTACCCTGGTGTAATTCTGTAAGGGAACGCGCCAGGGCCAGGCCAATGCCGGTGCCCCGCTGCTTTTCTGTTCCTTTTAGCCGTACAAATGGTTCAAATACTTTTTCTTTCATGTCATGAGGAATTAGTAATCCGTCATTGTCCACTTCTATTATAAAACTTTTTGTTTTTGGTTCAACGCTCAGGCTCACCCTTGCTTCTTTGCCGGCATATTTTATGGCATTGCTCAGCAAATTGGAAAGGATCTTCGTCAGTACTTCTTTATCAGCATACGCTATTAAAGGTTTATGCGGCAGGTGCAGGCTAAAGTGGATACCTCTTTGGTCAGCAAGCGGCTTAAAAACTAAAAATGTTTCTTCCAGTAACCGGGAAATATTTTCTTTCCCGAATGTCAACACAAACCCGCCTGCTTCAGTTTTGCGGTAATCAAGCAATTGGTCCGTCAGGTGGATGAGACGGTTCGTATTTCGTTCCAGCACCTTCAGGCTGCTGGTTACATCAGGCATGGCGGATGTTTTTTCCATGATCCGCTCCAGTGGCCCCTTGATCAGCGTCAGCGGCGTGCGGATCTCATGAGCAATATTGGTAAAGAATTTCATTTTGGCATCATAGATCTCTTTTTCTTTTTCAAATAATAAAAGGTCAATCTTCTGCTGGTTTTCTTTTTCCAGGTGTTTGTGGTAATAGCGAAAACCCAATAGTGTCATTACCGCCGCCAACAACACGTAAACCAGGCGGGCTGCCTTCGATGCCCACCAGGGAGGGTG
>JAKFCK010000689.1:0-1802 GCA_036676685.1 Chitinophagaceae bacterium
TGGTTTGCTTATAAATACCAGGAGAAAGATAACAAGAAGGCATTTTTCTTCCCGCACAATACCAAACTGGAATTGATCTGGACAACAGTTCCCGCCATTTTTCTTACTGCACTCGTGGTGTTTGGTTTGAAATTCTGGTTTAAAATAACTGGCGATCCCCCGCAAAATCATCACGTGGTAGAGATCACCGGTCACCAGTTCGCCTGGGATATTCGCTACCCGGGTAAGGATAAAGTTTTGGGTAAGATCAATTACAAGAAATACAATACGCCAAAAGGAAACGTCCTGGCCGTGGATTTTGAAGATGAAAATAGCTGGGATGATATTAAAGCAACACAAATGCACCTGCCTGTTGGCGTACCGGTTAAACTGGTGATCCATGCACAGGATGTTATCCATAATGTGGGCCTTGCTCATTTCCGTATGAAAATGGATGCTGTGCCGGGTATTCCCACCACAATGTGGTTCACGCCGCAGTACACTACCGAGGAGATGAAAAAGAGAACCGGTAATCCTAATTTTACTTACGAGATCAGCTGTGACCAGATGTGTGGCCAGGGGCATTTCAGTATGAGAGGCGTGATAATTGTAGAGACAAAAGAAGAATATAATAAATGGCTGGCGGAACAAACACCTGATTATTTTGCTTTGTTCCCGGAGAAAAATCCGGCAAAACCAGTATCGGATACCGCTACAGCAGCTAAGGCTGTGGCCCAGGCTGCAGTAGCAACCGGTGGTAATTAATTAAATAACAGGGATTAGAAAAATATAATATTATGAGTACCGTAGTTAGTTTACATGATGCAACCACTCATGGTGCGCACGACGCGCATCACGAACATCATCACCACGAATCATTTATCACCAAATATGTTTTTAGCCAGGATCATAAAATGATCTCTAAACAATTCCTGATAACGGGAATTATCTGGGCGATCATAGGTGGTATGTTTTCCGTGATCTTCAGGTTACAACTGGGTTACCCGGATCAAAGCTTCCCGATACTGGAAGAGTTCCTGGGACGTTGGGCCAAAGGTGGTAAACTGCAGCCGGAGTTTTATTATGCGCTGGTAACTATGCATGGCACGGTGTTGGTGTTTTTTGTACTCACCGCGGGCCTGAGTGGTACTTTTGCCAACTTCTTAATTCCGCTGCAGATCGGTGCAAGAGATATGGCTTCACCGTTGCTGAATATGCTGAGCTACTGGTTCTTCTTCCTGGCTTCAGTGATCATGATGTCTTCCCTGTTTGTGCAAACCGGTCCTGCAAGTGGCGGCTGGACAATCTATCCACCATTAAGTGCCCTGGGTGATGCGTCTTCCGGGAGCAAGATAGGAATGGATCTTTGGCTCGTGAGTATGGCTATGTTTATTGTTTCTTCCCTGCTTGGAGGATTAAACTATATCACAACGATTTTGAACATGCGTACCAAAGGGATGAGCATGACCCGAATGCCGCTCACGATGTGGGCGCTGTTTTTTACCGCGGTACTTGGGGTATTGTCATTCCCCGTGCTGTTATCGGGTGCCATCCTGTTATTATTTGATCGTAACCTGGGCACCAGCTTTTTCCTGAGTGATATCGTGGTAGCCGGAAAAATTTTACCTAACGAAGGTGGTAGTGCCATCCTGTTCCAGCACTTGTTCTGGTTCCTTGGCCACCCCGAAGTATATATCATCTTATTGCCGGCCATGGGTATGGCGTCAGAGATTCTTAGTATCAACAGCCGTAAACCGATCTTTGGTTATATGGCGATGGTGGGCTCTTTGTTTGCTATCACTGTACTGGCCTTCCTGGTTTGG
>JAKFCK010000690.1:0-1546 GCA_036676685.1 Chitinophagaceae bacterium
CGCAAATGGCGTGGATGACTGATGCAAAAGGTTGGATCTACTGGTATAACCAACGCTGGTATGACTACACGGGCACAACCTTTGAAAGTATGCAGGGCTGGGGCTGGGAGGCTGTGCAACACCCCGATCTGCTGGGCGGCGTAAAAGAGCGTTTTATAGCAGCTCTCGCAAGCGGGAAAGATTGGGAAGACACATTTTTGCTCCGTGGTAAAGATGGCACATACCGGTGGTTTTTATCCCGCGCCGTTCCTATCAGGAATGCCTCGGGAGAGATAGTACAATGGTTGGGCACCAATACTGATATTTCCGAACAGCGAAAAATTGAAGAGGACCTTAAAGAAAGTGAAGAGCGTTTTCGTTCCCTTGCAGAAACCTTACCACAGCTGGTGTGGGTTACAGATGCCCGGGGGAAATCGGAGTTTGCATCCAAAAGCTGGGAGGCACTTACAGGGGTAAAACCCCGGGGTGAAGAACAATGGAAGGCTGTTGTGCATCCTGATGATTATGACAATATCAATAAAACGTGGATGAGGAGCCTGGCTACCGGGGATGTGTACAAATACGATGTGCGGCTCAGGTCAAAAACAGGTGAGTATATATGGCACTCTGTTACAGGGGAGCCGGTTTACGACAAGGAGAACAACATCATTAAATGGGTAGGAGCTTTTTCAGAAATACAACATATCAAAGAAGAAGAACAACGCAAAAATGATTTTATTAAGATCGTGAGCCACGAGCTCAAAACACCAATCACTTCCATTAAAGGTTATGTGCAGTTATTATTAATGCTGCTGGAACAAGAGCAGGAAATCCCGTTGCCGGCACAGATTAATTCATCGCTGGTGCGCATTGATAAGCTTGTCACCAAGTTAACAAGGCTGATCACCGAAATGCTCGATCTTTCGAGGATAGAAGCGGAAAGGCTTGAACTGCAAAACGAAACAATTCAAATAAATTATCTTGTTGAGGAAGCGATTGAAGATATCCGGCACAGTCATACCAACCACACCATAGCAATAACACACGATTATCACTGCGCTGTTTATGGCGACAAAAACCGCCTTGAACAGGTGATCATCAACCTGGTGACCAATGCCATCAAGTACTCCCCGGACGGCAGCAACATTGAAGTTTTTATACGGAAACAAAACGAAAACCAGGTAGCCATAAGTATACAGGATTTTGGGATAGGAATCGACAAACACGATCAGGAAAAAATCTTTGAAAGATTTTACCGCGTGGAAGGAAAAACGGAGCAGGCATATTCAGGTCTCGGTATTGGTTTGTTCCTGGTAAAAAGCATCGTGGAAAGACACAACGGTTCCTTGTCTGTAGAAAGTGAGAGAGGCCTGGGATCCACATTTACATTCGTGCTCCCGGTTGTGGCTGCGGGATAAAACAATTAGATCCTGCCGGCACATTTTGCCCACGACCTATCGCCTGAAATGCACCCTTATTCCTAAACCCACCGTCAGGATATCATCCAGGTGTATATACTTACTGTTTGTAACAAAACTGATTAACTCCCTGTCAAAAACAAGTAATT
>JAKFCK010000691.1:0-1987 GCA_036676685.1 Chitinophagaceae bacterium
AATCTACCGTGATATTATTCACCACAAATTCTTCGGGGAAAATTTTATGCACCTCGTCGGTAAAACCAGCCAGGGACCTGGCCATTTTAGATTTG
The DNA here is from genome assembly GCA_036676685.1 of Chitinophagaceae bacterium. GTDB lineage: Bacteria > Bacteroidota > Bacteroidia > Chitinophagales > Chitinophagaceae > Ferruginibacter. Next base: position 96 of record JAKFCK010000691.1, read on the forward strand.
GCACTTATTGACTCATACAGCCCCAGTCTTTTGCTGTAGCTTCCAATCAATTCATTTTTTTCATCCAGGTGCACAAAGACCTGTACCAGGCTGGCTTCCTTGTGCATTTTCGGATCCAGGTTAAGCGCAGTGGTGTCTTCGGAAATTGTCCGGGCATTGCCGTTAAGACAATCTGCCGGAAGTTTTCCAAAAGGGAGAAACGGTACAGAAGCATCCAGCAGGTATGTGGTGGTATCGATCTTAAGACTGGCGATCACATAATTCAGCCTGTCCATTTCCGGGTACTGCGATGAATTTCTTCCATATGCCGTAGTGCCCAGCAGGACCGGGAAGGCGCGTGTAAATTTTCGCTTCAGCATTGCGACAAGCAATAAATTTAACTCCGCAACATTCCCACTTTTTTTCTTCACAACATCCGGCAGGGAAGTTTCGATATATTTATCATACCTGCTGGTACAGGTGAAATTATCCTGCACGTAATAATATATTTTCTTTGCAGCCTCCATGCCGGTTACCCCGTCATCAACCACCTTACTCACTAAAACATCCAGCCACCCGGTATTATCAACCAGTGGCTTCCCGAAATCGTCATTATTCATCAACTGGTCGGTAATCGTTTTCCAGTTATTTGCCACATCATGAAATTTCTCACCGTCATAGGTCTTGAATAACTGGAAACCAATTTTGTCTATGTAATTTTTAGGGGAAGCCAGGAATGCCTCGCCATCGAATGGCGCCACATCCTTAATGACCCATTTTTGTTTTACCAACGGCGAAGAAACCGTTAAGGATTCATCGCGGGCCGTTGTCATACCACTTGCCGGTATCCGCCTGCGAATGGAAAAACTCTGGAAACCTTTGCTGCTTTTATTAATATGAAATTTGTGATAGCCCTGGAAAAAAGACATGTAGCTCAACATCCCCGGCATGGAGACATTAAACTCGCTCCACAAAGACGGGTAACTTTCATCCTGGAATTGCCAGGAGGGCAGGTTAAAAATAAAATCCGACTTAATGATGTAACTATATTCAAGTATAGAACCTTCCTGCACATTGGGAAAAGTAAATTTTTTATAAAAATGGTTCTTATCAATCTTCTCCGTGAATACATCCCTGGAGGTTAACCTGCTTTCCACTACTTTTCCCTGTTCCATGTTATATGTTACGGCCTCGATATCATCTACCCGCTCTTCTCCCTCCATGTTCCGGTAAAGAAGAATGGCCACGGTGGCAAGTTCAAGACTTTTTTTATCGATTATTTTTACTCTCTTTTGCCTTTTGAAAACATAGGAAAACCATCCGTTTGAATTTCCTTCAAATTAGTACTGCCCACATCCGCGATCACCACTGCGCTGGTATTGCTGTTCACCAGTGGCGATTGGATAGAGAAATCCTCTTTGGTCACTTTGCCAAAAGTTACAGGAGCCTTCTCCTGTGCTGTAAGCGCAATGCTTATGGATAAAAAGCCAAACAACATTACTGACTTATGATAAGCGTCTTTTATTTTTATTGAGTTTATCACTTGCTGGTATTATTGGATTTTTTTGAACACGATCTGTTCGGCCTGTTTTTTTACTACATAGGTATAAAATTCCCGTAATGGCTGGTAGTCTTCATTGGTAAATGTAGCTCTCCTGAGCTGCACGCGGCTTCTCATTTGGATAGTGCTTGCCCCTGCTGAAATAATGTACTCAAACATCCCTTCATCATCATTGAACCTGAGGCGAACCGACTTTGGCATTTCATCAATCTTATATCCCTTCGGAATTTCCATTTGTAAGATATATACATCATCTTTTGTGTAGGGCATTTCTACAGGGTAGGCTCTTTCGGCAGCATTAAAAGGGTTTTTTGTCATACCTTCTCCCATCATAGGGTTGAAGTACACTATA
>JAKFCK010000692.1:0-2884 GCA_036676685.1 Chitinophagaceae bacterium
TGAGGAAAATTTATTCCCTTTCATTTCATCCAGCATAATATCAAAACTTTTGGCAGAGTTGTCAGCAGGGATCACATCCAGCAACTCAAAATCTGTGGACATGATGGCATTTTCCAGGTGGGCATCTTTGGTGATCAGTTTTTTTATACCGGGATGCACTTTAGGTTTCACCTTGTAATAAAACGAAGAAGAGCCCTGTGGATCGATATCCCATAATAGTGTTTTAAAACCATCTGCAGCTGCCAGGTAGGCGAAATTTACGCAGGAAGCTGTTTTGCCTACGCCCCCCTTGAGGTTATACAATGCAATTACGATCATAGTGAATGCTGTTTATTTTAAAGCTGAATGATTGCCCGGCCCTTCGGTAAGCGGGGATAGAAAGATAGTAAATTATTATTTGATATTTAACGCACTAGGTTTTGCGGGGGAAATTTACGGCAAGCTTATTTCCCTGGGGATCAGCCCCCCGCTTATCAAAATCAGCGGGGAGCAATGCTCAAAAAAACTATCTTGTACACTCTTTTTTAAACAACCTACTACAGTATGATACGATTTCAACAATTACCTCTCACCCTTTTTTTTATGGGTTTGTCTGTTTTTACCTCTTTGTTGCGGTTGAAAAATGCCCGGATCTTATCTCCCAGGAACGCGGCCACGAAAACCCCTGCCAAACCACCCAGTGTACTGGCGGTGAAAATGGTGCCGGGGTGCAGGCCGAATGCAAAACCCGCCGGGATAGCTGCGTATACTTCAAATGTGGCAAGGCCGGCAACGGTGAGAATTTCGAGCATGGATGAGTGGTGAGTGGTGAGTTGTGAGTGGTGAGTTGTGAATAGTGAGTGGTGAAATCTTCGGGGGTTTATAATTCTACCGATGGTCTAAATTTCAGTAGATAAAAAGTGGGGTTCAAATATCGTGCGTAAAATCATAGATCAATAAAAACGGGTATTTTTTTTAAATTTCCGGATATAAGTCCTTGCAATCCCGAATAACATTTCCGCCTTTCACTATTCACTTTTCACTATTCACTATGTACTTGTCTTAAATCCGGAAGCGAACAATCGGGTTCAAATATCATGCGTAAAATCATGGATCAATAAAAACGGGTATTTTTTGTATTTCCGGATATAAGTCCCTGCATTCCCGAACAACATTGCCACCCTTCACTATTCACTATTCACCATTCACCCTTCCACCGCCGCTAAACCCGGAGCAACGTCCATGGACCATGGACCATCGACCATGGACTAATATCCCCTCACATTTTTCCCCTCGATATAATTCATAAAGGCTTTGTTACAAACCTTGTTACCCCCCGGTGTGGGATAGTTACCCGTGAAGTACCAGTCGCCTTTATTATTGGGACAGGATTCATGCAGGCTTTCTATTTTCTGGTAAATAACATCTACCGGTATATTAATATCGTCCGGGGTGATGAGTTCTGCAATTTTTTTAGACATCTGGCTAAGGCTAAATGGCTTGTAGACCTGCCTTACCAGGTTTTCGGTATGCAACTGGTTATTGCGCTGCAACTCTTTACATTTTTCCAGCAATTCATTCAGTAATCCTTCCTGCCCGGTTTCTTTTAATAATGCGACAGCTGCTTTAAACGCAATAAAATCGCCCATCTTGCTCATATCGATGCCATAACAATCGGGATAGCGGATCTGCGGCGCAGAAGATACGATGATGATGCGTTTTGGTTTAAGCCGGCTGAGCATGCGGATAATACTTTCCTTTAAAGTAGTACCCCGCACAATGCTGTCATCTATTACCACCAGCGTATCTACATCTTTTTGCACGGTGCCATAGGTAATATCATACACGTGCTGCACCATTTCATTGCGGCTGCTGTCTTCCGTAATAAATGTGCGGAGCTTTACATCTTTGATGGCTATTTTTTCCATCCTGATCTTCCGGTTGATCATCTCTGCCAGTTTCTCATCATCATAGTCTTTGCCCCAGCTGAGGATACGTTCGATCTTTATTTTATTCAGGTATTCTTCTGCTCCTTTGATGAGGCCGTAAAAGGCGGTTTCTGCCGTATTCGGGATAAAAGAAAAAATAGTATGCTTCAGGTCGTAATCCAGTTTTCTTAAGATAATATCACTGAGCTGCCTGCCCAGTTCTATTCGTTCTTTATAAATTTTTTCGTCGCTGCCCCGGCTGAAGTAAATGCGCTCGAAGCTGCAGGCCTTCCTTTCCTGCGGTTCTACTATCTGCTCAATACTCACACTGCCATCAGCTTTTACGATCAACGCATGCCCCGGCATCAGTTCCTGCACTTCATTTTCCTCCAGGTTAAAGGCAGTGCGGATAGCCGCTCTTTCGCTGGCGCCTACCACCACTTCGTCATTGTAATAATAATAGGATGGCCGGATGCCATGGGCATCCCGCATTAAAAAAGCATCCCCGCTGCCGGTGATGCCACCGAAATGGAAACCCCCATCAAACAAGGGAACGGCTTTTTTCAGCACATTGGCAATGCAGATCTGTCCCGGTGTTTTTTCATCTTCTTTTATCAGGAAGTGATGGATCACTTCCAACATGGCCGCAAGATCACTCTGGCACTGGAATTCACCCGGCGCAATGTTGATGAGGCTGAAGAGTTCTTCTGTATTTACCAGGTTAAAATTGCCGGCCAACGCCAGGTTGCGTGCCGGTATGGTATTCTTTTTTATGAAAGGATGACAAAATTCGACATTGTTTTTGCCCTGGGTACCATAACGGAGGTGACCCAGCAGGACTTCTCCCATTACCCCGACGTGCCCCTTCATCAGGCCGGGATGGTTTTTAATGTCCGGCTGGTATTTTTCTACCTCGGCTATTTCTTTTCCCAGTTGCATAAAGAGGTCGGCAATGGGCTGGTTGGCATTACTCCGCA
>JAKFCK010000693.1:0-2651 GCA_036676685.1 Chitinophagaceae bacterium
CGCGGCGACCAGCGACAGGGCGGTCTCGCGAGCGGGCGAAAAACTGGTGATCGGAGGGGAGATACCTGCTGAACTTCAACCGAAACTCAGTTTGACAGACTTTATGTACGCGAGGCGCAGTATCATCCTGCCGTCAACACTACAGGGTAAAAAAACAATGCTCTACTTTGATACGGGTTCCAGTATGTACCCTTTGCTAACAGATAAAAATACAGCGGAGGCACTTGCGCTTCCCAATACGCCCGTTCTGCAAAGCAAGGTTCGCTCCTGGGATACCTTCCGTACCGCCAACAGCCTGGCTACCTCGGCCAGCATTGAAATTGCAGGTGTGCAGGTCCCGGTTCGTTTTTCTACCTACATGGAAGGCGTGAGCGATAGCCAGGTGGCACAAATGATGAAAATGGGGATCGGTGGCATGACGGGAAATAAACTCTTCGTGGGTCATATCCTTGTAATTGATACCGTGAATAAGAAGTTCGGGCTGGCAAAGTAGTCGCTGCAAGGTCAATGGGTTAGCTATTTTATTCACTCTGCTATAATTTTCCACCAGGGAAGTTTTTCCTGCAAATGCAGAAAATAGCAGGCTTATCCTTTGCCTTTCGTCATTTTTTTGTTATGACTTGCCTGCTTTTTATTGTAATTTGTTTAGACAAACCTTACGTATATGGAAGACTTCAATATACGGGTAAGAACGGTAGCAGGATCTAAATACTTCCATGTGAGTCCAAAGGTTACAGGTAACAAAACCCTCTACGAAATTTGGGAAGACGACAACCTCCTGTTTTCCCTTGAAAGCGACGACGACGCTGCAGATCATTCACTGAAACTAACCGAGGAATATGCTGGTAAAAAGATATACCCCGGTTTTGTTCATGCCATTTGCGATGTTATTAATTCAAGCTATTCCACAGGGCCGGTAGCCTAAGAAAGGGAAGAAAAACAGATTCAAAATACCAGCGAATTAGTTCGGTGACAGATCTTTGTGCCTTGGTAAGAGCATTTCACGCAAAGTGGCGGAGAAAAATGCAAAAGAAGCAGAGAAATAAGAAATAAAAAATAAACAATAAAAAATAAGAAAGTGGAAGTTTTTACCTGGCCACCTGGATTAGATCTTTGCTTCTTTGCTCCTTTTCTTCTTTGCGTGAAACCCATTGAAGAGTTTCCGGGTACCTGGCCTGTCCCGGTATTTTTCCAAGCTCCTGGCCGGCGCCTTTAATCAGCCCTACCTCTTTGCATAGACCACACCAATTCATCCATAATTATTAACGGTTGGTCCATTAGCGCACGGTATTAGCCGGCTTTTATGTTTTATTTTGATATCGGTAACGGCTAACGTTTTTACTGGCATTACCTTTTAAAACCATGAAATGAAACGCTACTTGATTTTGTGTTTTTTTGTATCGCTTAGTACGGGGGTATGTGCCGCGCCCGCCCCTAAACTGGGTTATACGATCAGCCCGTTAAAAAAAGGGGACTACAACGGTTTTTTAATCAGGATGAGCTTCCGGGGAAATACCTCGGGCAGTACGGCTCTTTCTATTCCTTTCGAAACAGGTCTTTACCGACCACAGGATCAACTGGCTATTCAAAATATTTCTAACAGCCTGGAACATGCCTTCGTGGAAGGCGATTCCGGTGTGTACATGATCAAACATAAACCCGGGGCGCTGCTGACCGTGACCTACACTATCAGAAATGCATTAAAGGACAGCCTGCCCACGCTGGATGAAGTGTATACACAAATGATTACCCCGCGATATTTTTATGTGATCGGGAATGTTTTATGGATCGTTCCCCGCGATAGCAGCAACACTAAGTATAGTATAAGCCTGCGATGGACGGGTTTGCCCGCACAATGGCATCTCCTGAATACATACGGTGCAGACCAGCGCATCCAGGCAGTTACTTCCACTTTACGGGATTTCCTGGATGCCATTTACATGGGAGGGGATATTCGTATCCATAAATTGCAGATCAATGACAAGCCGCTTTATTTTGGTATACGCGGGTTATGGAGTTTTACAGATGAAGACGTGTTTGACATCATTAAAAAAACCGTGCGTTCGCAACGTGCTTACTGGAATGATTACGCTTTTGATCAGTATACCGTTGCTCTTATACCCATGAAGTATGATAACGAGGGTGTGCGGAGCGTAAATGGGCGGGGCTTGAGCAATACTTTTGTGAGCGTGGGAACAAACAGCAGGGCCTTCAGCCTGGATGACCTGCTTTTCCTTTATAACCATGAGCTGATGCACCACTGGCTGGGGCATGTGCTCAAACAAGGAGAACCGGAGAATGCTTTCAAGTGGTTCCACGAGGGATTCACAGATTATTTTGCGCATGTCATTATGCTGGAATCCGGGTTGCTGGATGCAGGTGGATTTAAAAAAAGGATCAATGATATTTTCAGGGCCTATTACAGTGATAGTTTGCACCAATGGCCGAATGTTAAGTTGCAGCAGGATTACTGGGTTTCTGCTGATATACAAAAGTTGCCTTACCAGCGCGGCCTCATCTTTGCCCTATACCTGGACGAATCCATCCGGTTGTATTCCGGGGGCACCGTGACTTTAAAAGACATCATTCAACAAATGCTTGCCGTCGCCAGGCAGGATAGGAGACCGTTTTCCCCTAACTGGTTATTGTCG
>JAKFCK010000694.1:0-4655 GCA_036676685.1 Chitinophagaceae bacterium
GGGTCGATAGCTGCCTATGTAGGTAGCCTTGGTATTTCACTTGCCAGCATGGTGGCCAACGTGAGTTCCCATAAAAAAGGCTGGGACGATCGATGGCAGGAATTTAGTGAGTGGGCCGCAAGAGGCCAGCAGCTTAAAGCCGAATTACTTTCTCTTGTTGATGCAGATACTGCAGCTTTTAACCAGATCATGCATGCATTTGCGCTGGCAAAGAACAGCCCCGAAGAAAAGGAGATCCGCAGTGCTGCCATTCAATCGGCCACCAGGAACGCTATGGAAATTCCATTTAAAGTAATGCAGGCCTCCTGGAAAAGTATGGAAATTATAAAAGCGATGGCAGAAACCGGTAATCCCCATTCTGTTTCTGATGCAGGGGTAGGTGCATTGTGTGCGCGAAGTGCGGTGATGGGCGCCTATTTGAACGTACGCATCAACGCTGCAGGATGCGATGACAAAAACTTCGTAGCCGGTATGATTGCAAAAGGTGAAATGATACAACAAAAAACTATCGAAACAGAGCAGGAAATTCTCCGGATCGTAAACGAAAAGATTGGCCAATAGTATTATTTGAACTTCCAAATTTCTTATATTAGGTTATGGATGGTGCCACTCAAGAAATAAATTATGCGTTCCTGCAAAACGGTGGGGAAATGGGCCTGCTTACCCGGCAATACAACTGGGCAGCGACTGCTCTCGGGGAACCAGGAAGCTGGCCCCAGAGTTTAAAAACCATTGTAAGTGTTATCCTTAATTCACGGTTCCCGATGTTTCTCTGGTGGGGGGAAGACATGGTGCAGTTTTACAACGATGCTTACCGGCCCAGCCTGGGTAACGAAGGTAAACATCCGGGCGCCCTTGGGCAGAAAGGAGTGGAATGCTGGCCGGAAATCTGGCCGGTTATCAAACCCTTAATCGACCAGGTAAAAGAAAATGGTGAATCGACCTGGCAGGAAGATCAACTGATTCCAATTTACCGGAACGGCAAGCTGGAGGATGTATACTGGACCTTTAGTTATAGTCCCGTAAAAGATGATGAAGATAAACATGGAGGGATATTGGTTGTATGCGTGGAGACGACCCAGAAGGTTTTAAATACACAGGCATTAATGGAAAGCGAAGACCAGTTGAGATTTGCTATAGATGCCACCGATCTGGGTACATGGGATTATAATCCATCCACCAATAAGTTCATCGCAAACCAGCGGCTGAAAGATTGGTTCGGCTTAACGTCCTTACATGAAACCGAATTGACGGAGGCGATCAATGCAATGATCCCCGCAGACCGGCAAAGAGTGACGGCTGCAATCGCAAGGTCCCTGGATTACTCTTCGGGGGGTTATTACGATGAAGAATTTACGATCGTACATCCCGGTACGCACAAAGAAACAATTGTAAGGGCAAGGGGAAGAGCATGGTTCAATGAGGAGAAATTAGCTTTCCGGTTCAATGGCACTTTGCAGGATGTTACCGAGCAGGTTCTTTCCCACAGGAAACTGGAACTGGAAGAAGAAAGAACGCGGCTCGCTGTGGAAGCCGCTGACCTTGGTATGTTCATGCTGGATTACGTGACCGATGAATTACAAAGCTCCAAAAGACTTAACGAGATTTTTGGACTGGCAGATTCAACCACGCATCCTGGTTTCCTTGAAGTCATTCACCCGGATGATCTGCCGGTGCGTGCGGCTGCGTTTGAAGCCGCATTTAAAACGGGCATCATCCGGTATGAGGCAAGGATATTTGTAAAAGATGCTATTCGTTGGATAAAAGTGAATGGCAAGTTGTATAAAGATGCTCAGGGAAAACCGTTGAAGATGATGGGACTGGTGCAGGATATCACCGAACAAAAAGAAATGGAGCAATACAAGGATAATTTTATTAAGTTAGTAAGCCATGAACTCAAAACACCACTCACCTCCATGCTTGGGTATTCCGAAATGCTCTCGGAGAAGTTCAGGTCGGCAGAGGACAATGAAGCAGCTTTTTTCCTGTCACGCGTTAAAAACCAGGTGTTAAAACTAAACTACATTGTGCAGGACCTGCTGGACGTAACCAGGATAGAAGGAGACAAAATAAAATTCCGGGAAGAAAGTTTTGACCTTGGAAGCCTTATCACCCAGATAGCAGGTGAAGTGCATGCGATACACAATACACACCGGATCTCGGTAAATGTGGATCCGGATTCTCATATTTATGCAGACAAGGAAAGGATCAGCCAGGTGTTGACTAACCTCCTCACGAATGCGATCAAATATTCTCCAGATGCCACCCAGGTGAATGTAACCTGTAAGTTGCAACAGGACGAGGTAATCTGTTCCGTGCAGGATTTTGGAATCGGAATTGCCCCGGGGAATTTCACCAGGATATTTGAACTTTTTTTCCAGGAGCACCATGAGTCCCGCCGTTATCCTGGGCTGGGAATAGGCCTTTACCTAAGCGCCGAGATCATCAGGCGGCAACACGGCAGGATCTGGGTGGAAAGTGAATTGGATAAGGGTACCACTATTTCTTTCAGTCTGCCGGTTATGCGCTAATTTATATGGTCAGGCTTTGGCCGCAGCTCCATACAATTATTTTCATGTGAGCTTGATTGTGCTTTCCATTTGAGCCGGCAAATCTCAATACGGTAATGCTGAAACAGTTGTTGCAGATAGCTATTGAAAAGTGAATGCAGTGATAGTTTCTTTACCACTTTCTTGAATCAATTACATCCTGGATAATACACCTTAACATCTCTGTTTTTTATCATAAAACTTTCAGTCAGCAGCAAATACCTGGCATATTTGCCATACACTCCCTCTTTAGCACAAGGCCTAAACCCCGGCAATATTTTAATAGAAACAGGTTAATTTTTTTGCATTTATTACCCTTTAAGCCTGTATACCCCCGAACATACTCCCCGGCACACGGCGATTTTGGCTTTTCGTGTTCTTTTGACACTTATTAGGGCCTGTTATGACCAGAAACATATTTCAATATGTCATCAGTCATTTTTAGGTAAACGTATCCGGCCGAGATTTGCCTCATAATTAACAACAAAGATTTCTAACAATAATTTTAAAATCATGAACACATCAATTAAAAAAACCGGCTTATTACTGCTTTTTAGCATGGCACTATCCATCGCAGCTATTTGCCAGACACCGTACCATTCCGGAGCTTTTGATATAAGGTTAAACGGGACTTCTAACCTGCACGATTGGGAAATGAAAGCCGACAAGGGAAATAGCCAGGCCGTGTTTGTTGTCAACGCCACCGGGCAGGTAACGAGTATTTCCAGCCTGAGCTTTACACTTCCAGCCGTAAATTTAAAAAGCGGGCATTCTGCTATGGACAAGAATACTTACAAAGCGCTTAACACCGGGAAAAATCCCACGATTAGTTTTGTTCTCACTTCAGCTACAGTAACTGCAACCGGGGGAAATAATTACCAGTTAAAATGTGTAGGAAAGCTGTCCATTGCCGGCACCGTTAAACACACAGACCTGGTGGCCACAGGAAAATACAATCCTGCAGATAAAAGCTTTACCGTAACTGGCGTAAAGAAAATGAAAATGACAGAGTATAATGTTTCGCCACCTAAGGCACTTATGGGAACCATTAAGACCGGCGATGACATTTCTATCTCATACAATTTAAAATTCACTAGGTAAATTATTATCAATCTAACTAAACAACAAATTACTATTATGAAAAAGTTACAATTTTACAGCATCGCCATCACATTGATCCTGGCATGTTTTCAACCCCTGTTCAGTATGGCACAGGTAGTTGACAAAGAATTTTACGGTCGCCCATCAAACTGGAGACCATATGACCAAAGAGGCATCAACGTATTTGAAACCGGGAAAGCAGATACAATATTATTTGAAGGCCTCCGCGTTAGGTTCGGCGCAGGGTTTACCCAGCAGTATCAAAGCCTGAAACATGAAAATAGTGCAACAAACAACCAGGCTGCAAATAAACTTTATCCAATTAAACCCGGCTTTATGACCGCCCAGGCTAACCTCTTTACAGATGTACAGCTTGCAGATGGTATCCGTTTAAATGTGACTACTTATCTTTCCAGCCGTCACCACAACGAGGCATGGGTAAAAGGCGGTTACATACAGTTTGATAAACTTCCCTTCAAAGGCAAGTTCTGGACCAGGCTGATGGATATTACTACTATCAAAGTTGGTCACATGGAAATAAACTATGGTGATGCACACCACCGCAGGTCTGATGGAGGCCACACTCTATACAATCCATTTATGGAAAGTTATATAATGGATGCTTTTGCTACCGAAATTGGTGGAGAAGTGTTTTTACAAAAAAATGGCCTCTTCGGAATGTTGGGAGTTACCAACGGAATGATCAAGGGTCATGTGGATTCAGCAGCAAAAGGAGTAGTAAACGGGGTTGTAGTTGATGATAATGACAACCGTAACCCTTCTGTGATACTTAAGGGCGGATTTGACAAAAACATCAATGAGAACGTGAGAGTTCGTTTATCAGGAAGTTATTATCACAACTCAAGTAACGCCGGAAGCGGACTTACACTATACAGTGGTGACAGGACGGGTTCCAACTACCAGAACGCCATGGAACTTTGGAAAGATAAGGCTGGTGTGGTTAGAGCATCTGATGCTATGTATTCTTCCGGTCGCTTAAATCCA
>JAKFCK010000695.1:0-5833 GCA_036676685.1 Chitinophagaceae bacterium
TTTTGTATGCGCCGATCTTGTCCGCGATCTTCATACGCTGACCAATCAAAGTCATCAGCTCATCATCCAGGTGATTGATCTGTTCCCTCAACGTGGCCAGTGCATTTACAAACTCTGCCTTGGTCGTGTTCTCCGAGCGCCATACCAGCGCATCCAGCATCTCGCTTAATCTTTCCGGTGTCACCTGCTGTTTGGCATCGCTCCATGCGTTGTCAGGATCGATATGACTTTCCAGCATCAACCCGCCAAAGTCAAGATCTATACTTTTTTGGGAAATCGACTGCAGGTTCTGCCTGTTGCCACAGATATGAGATGGATCGCAAACCAGCAGCATTTCAGGAAATCTCCTTTTCATTTCAATCGGGAGGTGCCACATGGGTGCATTACGAAATTCTGTGTTTCCGTAGTTTGAAAATCCCCGGTGGATCATCCCTATTTCTTTTACCCCAACTTTCTGCAGCCGCTCAAGGGCACCGGTCCACAACTCAAGATCAGGGTTGATGGGATTTTTTACAAGTACTGGAACATTAGTGCCACGCAAAGCGTCTGCAACTTCCTGCACACTGAATGGGTTTACCGTGGTACGTGCACCGATCCATAAAATATCTACATCAAAATTTAATGCGTCCTGCACATGTTTGGCAGTGGCTACTTCCACTGCTATCGGTAATCCAGTGACTTTTTTAGCCTGGGCCAGCCATGGCAAACCTTTTACACCTATTCCCTCAAACAATCCCGGCTTGGTCCTTGGTTTCCAGATACCCGCACGAAGCACGTCCACTTTTCCTGTGTCCGCCAGGCGCTGAGCTGTTTCCATCACCTGTTCTTCTGTTTCGGCACTGCAGGGGCCACTTATCACGAGCGGGCGTTTGTTCCAAACCTGCGAGATGTTGTCATTCATTGTTGTTGTTTGTGTTTGCATTGTAAATTTAATTTGATATGATGAGCTTTTTATATTTTGTTCAGTTTGGTAGGGGTGAATAGTGAAAGGTGATGGTGAATAGTGAATGGTGAATAGTGAATAGTGAATAGTGAATAGTGAATAGTGAATAGTGAAATCATTGAACTCCACTCCATTTGCAAACTTTCAGTATTTGATAAACCTTCCTGGCTTTCACCATTGCCTATTGACCATTGACTTATTGACTTATTGACCATTGACTTATTGACTTATTGACTTATTGACAATTGACTTATTGACAATTGACTTATTGACCATTGACTACTTTAAAATCCTCGTAATCGTGTTTGCATTTTGTATCAGTTCTGCCAGCCAGGTCTCATTTTCTTTTTCCAGGCAGCTTTTGAATTTTCTTAACTGGCTGATGTGTTCGTTCAGCACATCCAGCACATTTTCCTTATTCTCCATAAAGATGGGCACCCACATTTCGGGATTGCTTTTTGCCAGCCTCACCGTGCTTTCAAAACCACCGCTTGCCAGTTCAAATATGGCATCATCTTCTTTTTCTTTTTCCAATACGGTATTGGCCAGCGCAAAAGAAGTGATGTGGGAGATATGGCTTACATAGGCAGCGTGCAGGTCATGCGCATCAGCCATCATGTAAATAATATGCATACCAAGGGACCTGTAAATATTTTCAACTAATTCCAAAGCATCCGCATCACTGCTCTCTTTATTGCAGATCACCACCGCTTTATCCACGAAAGCCCCTTTAACTGCTGCTGCAGGCCCGCTAAACTCCGTGCCCCACATCGGGTGGGTAGCCACATACCTGCCGGAACTGCTGCTTTTTCCGGCCAGTTGTAGCAAAGCATTTTTCGTAGACCCAACATCCATCACTACCTGCTTATCTATTTTTTCTAAAATCAATGGAAGCAACTTTCCGGCTTTATCCACGGGTACTGCCAGGATAACAAGATCTGCCTCACTTATTGCTTTATCCAGGTCTGCAATTTTATCTACGAGCCCCAGTTCAAGTGCTTTCTCCCCGTGGGCCTCATTCGCATCCACACCAATTATGCTGGTTGCAAGACCTTTTTCTTTTAGTGCAATGGCCATTGAGCCACCAATTAAACCTATACCGATAATTGCTACGATCATTTTAAAATGGATTTTATTCTTTCTACAGCTTCTGTTATTTTTTCTTCCGTTGCACATAAACTTACCCGTACATAGCCTAACCCATTTGAGCCAAATATGCCGCCCGGTGTGATAAATACATTCGCTTCCCGGAGTACCTTATCACTTAAGGCAAAACCGTTTTCATTATGACCAGGAACCGCAGCCCATACAAACATCCCAGCCTGTTTTTTATTGAAAGTGCATTCCAGTAGCGTTAATAATTCGAAAACTTTCACCTGCCTTTTTTTATAGATCGCATTTACACTTTTGTGCCATTCTTCTTCAAGCTGCAATGCCCTCGCTGCTGCTAATTGTAGCGGCAGGAACATCCCGCTGTCCATATTGCTTTTAAATTTCAGCACTTCATTTATTCTTTCTGCTGAGCCTACCAACATGCCTACACGCCATCCCGCCATATTATGGCTCTTGCTCAGCGAATTCAGCTCCAGTGCCACATCAATTGCCCCAGGGGTGGCCATCAGGCTCGTTGGAGAGTCATTCAGGATGAAACTATAGGGATTATCATGCACCAATAAAATACCATGTTTTTTGGCGAATGTTATCAATCTTTCAAACACATCCACCGTGGGTAACTGGCCGGTAGGCATATGCGGGTAATTCACGAACATCAGTTTCACCATAGACATATCTGTGGTTTCCAGCAAAGCAAAATCCGGCAGCCAGTTATTTTCTGCTTTCAGGTCATATGCAACTGCTGTACCACCAGAGAGGCCTACCGCCGCACTGTATGTGGGATACCCCGGGTTGGGGATGAGGGCGATGTCGCCCGGATCCAGGTAAGTCATACAGATGTGCATAATGCCCTCCTTGCTGCCTATCAGGGGAAGAATTTCGGACTCTGCATCAAGGGTGACGTTATACCATTTGCGGTACCATGCAGCCATGGCATTCCGTAACACGGGGCTGCCTTTATAGCCCTGGTATGCATGAGTGTTAGGTTTAGCGCTTTCTTCCTGCAATACGTTAATTACATCCGGGTGTGGAGGTTGATCCGGGCTCCCTATACCGAGATTGATCACATTGCCGCCTGCCTTGTTCATCGCATCGATCTCTCTCAGCTTCTGTGAGAAGTAGTATTCATTAATCCCGTCCAGTCTTTTTGATAGCTGCATTGTTATGCTGTTATTTTGTTACGCCTGTTTTATAAATGCCATAAACCTTAAAGTGATTTGTCAGCGGGATGATCTCCTTCATTACCGCGTGAAATTGATCGGTAGCATCAAACTCCATATCTGCATGGAAAGAATACAACCAGTTGCTACCTGGTATCGGGAAAGACTGCAGCTTACTCAGGTTGATCCCCGCATCAGCGATTTTGGTAAGCACCCTGGCCAGGCTTCCTTTACTGTGATCTGTGCTGAAATTCACTGAAGCTTTGTTGGCTCCTTCCACTTCAACCGCTTCTCCCTCCCGCTCCAGGACCAGGAAACGGGTATAATTATTTTTCTGGGTATGAATATTAGGTGCAAGTACTTCCAGGTCAAAAAGTTCAGCTGCCAGTTTACTGGCAATAGCTGCAATGTGTTTGCTTTTGTGTTGGTGCACCAACTTTGCGCTAAGGCCGGTATCCTCTGTTTCTACCAACTTCCAATTGTATTTATCCAGGTATTCCAGGCATTGCTGGATGGCCATGGGGTGCGAATGCACTTCCCGGATATCTTCCAGTTGAATCCCCGGGTTTACAAGCAATTGTTGTTTGATTTGCAAATAGATCTCCCCGGTGATCCTGAGGTTGGCATTCTGGAGCAGGTTATAATTCGGGAGGATACTGCCGGCAATAGAATTCTCAATGGCCATTACCGCAGCAGACGTCTCCCTTTTGTCTGAGGCCTTTTTTATTAGTTCGCGGAAGCTGGCACAACACGCTGTGGCGATATTCTTTCCAAAGAAGTAACGGGCCGCTGCCTGGTGAAAACTACCTTCAAATCCCTGTATCGCAATTGTTTTATTCATCTATCCTGGTTAAAAAGAAAAATCCCGGCCTTTTGAGCCGGGATCCTGTATGTAAACTTTCTGGTATTTGTCAGCTTATACACATAGTCCCGGCTTCCCACTAAAATAATAGAAGAAGAAAAACTGGCCGTGATATGTGTTCGTCATTTGCATTGTAGATCAAAAATAGCAGCTTCCACCTGAAATAAAAAATAATTTACATAGGTGCTAACAATTGTTAGCCCCTGTATGTGTTGATTTCAGGGCCTTTTGCCACGCAAAAAAATATTAATATTTTTTTTTGAACCCTTTTATCCCTGTCATTTGCTGGCTTAATAAAAAAATAATCGCCCCGGTAAACGGGGCGACTATACGATTGCTTGCCTTTAAAATCATTTCTAATATAGAGAAGACAAGTTCTATATACCAGTTTTACAGTTAAATTACTTTTTCAAAGTATCAACAGTAACAGTAGTAGTTGTATCAGTTACAACTGTCATAGTGTCAACTGGAGCAACTACAGTAGCAGTATCAGTTGTAGTTGTTGTTGTTTCTTCTTTCTTTTCGCCGTCGTTACAAGCTACGAAAGATGCTGCGATCAAAGCAATTGCTAAAAACTTTTTCATTTTGTTGTTTGTTTAATTTTAAATTATAATTTGATGTTAATACAGCTACCGGGAAAAGGTAACCCAACTTTTTTTAAAAATTTTTTTTTCGTTGCTTTGGGTTACTATTAGGTATAAAAAGTATTAATATAAGCCAGGTGAATATAATCGAAGAAGAAAAAGTCTTATTGCAGGGTCTTGCCAATGAAGATAGAAACTCTATAGAAAAGATATACCGGGAACACTACAGTATGGTTCAGTCGATGGTTATCAATAACAACGGGAGTTCCGATGATGCCGCCGATATTTTCCAGGAATCCATGATCGTATTGTTTGAAAAGGTAAAAACCGGGCATTTTGAGCTCCATTGCCAGTTAAAGACCTTTATTTACGCTGTTTGCCGGAGATTGTGGCTTAAGAAACTGGGGCAAATGCAGCGATATGGTTCACCGACGGATAATATGGAAGAGCTGGTTTCAGTAGAGGAAGACATGGAAACCCACGAAAACCGGCAGAAAGAGTTCAGTATCATGGAAGCAGCGCTTGGGCAGATAGGGGAACCTTGTAAGAGCTTATTGGAAGCTTACTACATTCAGAAGAAACAAATGCAGGCTATAGCAGCCGATTTTGGATATACCAATGCCGATAATGCAAAAACCCAGAAGTACAAATGTTTGGTGAGATTGAAGAAATTGTTTTTTGCACAGTATAAAAACACAGATAATGGATGATTTTTTATTGATTGATGCCGTTGAAAGGATGCTGAAAGGCGAAATGTCTGAACAGGAGAAAGTGTATTTTGAGGACCTCAGAAAAAATAACCCCGACCTGGACCAGGCTGTAGTTGAGCATATATTTTTCCTGAACGAATTGAATAAATTCGGCTCTGCGCGTAGTTTCAAACACAGCCTGCACGAAGTGGAAAATAAACTCACTGATGAAGGTTTTGTTTTCCGTGCGCCGATAAAAGGTAAAGCTAAGGTAATCCAGCTCTGGAATAAATACAAACGCACGGTAGCCGTGGCAGCTTCGATTGCCTGCGTGGTATCCCTTTTTATCGCCCCGAGTTCCTACACCAAAGAGAACGTTGTCGAGATCTCCTGTCATAACTCCGCCTTCATTATTGAGCGGATACTGAAGCTGGCCATGAAACATGGCGCAAGGCCCGCCAAACCCGGTGAATTCACATTGC
>JAKFCK010000696.1:0-3422 GCA_036676685.1 Chitinophagaceae bacterium
CTCTTGAACCTTTGAAACACTCCGTTCGCCGGCGCAATTTACAAATGAAATATTCAAATAGAAATTATCATTTAGATTTGCAGCCAGCTTTATATGAAGGTTTACACAAACATCGACCATCTACCTGCTTTTAAAAATGCCGTTATTACAATCGGCACTTTCGACGGCGTGCACCAGGGCCACCAACAGATCATCGACCAGTTGCTTAAAGAAGCAGCAGCCATCGGGGGAACCGCGGTCGTGATCAGTTTTTTTCCGCATCCCAAACAAATTGTTGGTACCGACAAAAAACCGGGGTTTCCTATCCGGCTTTTAAATACGCCTGAAGAAAAATATTCGCTCCTGCATAAGCATGGCATCCAGCACATAGTGATCGTTCCTTTTGATAAAACCTTTGCCGAACAACCGGCAGATGCTTATATCCGGGATTTCCTTGTACAACGTTTTCATCCCCATACCATCATTATCGGTTATGACCACCGCTTTGGTAAAAACCGGCAAGGCGATTACCACCTGCTGGAAGACATGGCGGAGCGCTACCAATACCGGGTGAAAGAAATACCTGAACATGTACTTAAAAATATCACCATCAGCAGCACGAAGATCCGCACTGCACTGCTGGAAGGTGATATTGATACTGCTGAAATTTACCTGGGTTACCGTTATTTTTTTAGCGGCACCGTGATCATGGGCAACCAGCTGGGCAGAACGATCGGTTTCCCCACGGCCAACCTGCGTATTGATAATGAACAAAAACTGATCCCGGCAAGTGGCGTGTACGCCGTAAACGTAGATTTAGGTGACCGGTCGCTCAGGGGCATGATGAATATTGGTATGCGCCCCACGGTGGAGGGTACCAAAAGGGTAATAGAAGTCAACATCTTTGACTTTGATGAAATGATCTATGGAATGGTGTTGAAAATTACAATGGTAAAACACCTGCGCAGTGAAGTAAAATTTGAAGGGTTGCAGCAACTGAAAACACAACTCATCCTGGACAAGGATAGTGCCTTAAATTCCTTTTAAAATTCGGGAAGCTTACGGGAAAATTTATAAAGAAGCCAGGCTCATCAACAGGGTCATATCATTTTGCCCGGAAAGATTTTGCCAAATAAAACAGGGTCGGGGCCAGCAGCACTAAAAAGATCAACACGATATTCCAGCCTCCGGGCCCCGTTGTAATATCATTGGTAATGATGTAAGTGAATAAAATATCTACCAGGAAAATGAGCACCACGGAAAGTTTTAGGAACCTCAGCAGCCGCACAGCCATAGTGTACTGCTTCAGCGCATTTTCTTCCGAAATGGGCACCATATAATTAAAAATATGCGGATACCTGGCAAGAAAGGATATCCCGAAAAAAATAACGGTGGGGATAAGCGGCAAAAGCAAGAGTAACGATTTATTACCGTACCCATCCGCCTCGCCTGCTGCATTATAATGAATGGGAATGTTGCCTGGCAATATACCAAAAGCGTATGCAGTAATCGCCCACATCAGCCCAAGGAGCAGGTACCCGGATATTTCCAGGAAACGATCCAGCGGGGATAAGGCAATATGTAGTTTAGGCCTTGAATTCACCAGCAGCTTTTTTTAGACCAGATAAATCTAACGAAATTTTCTAAATCATCATCTTAGCTACCATCTCTTTCATTAGCAGGGGACCCGGTGTACCGCTGTCTCCTACTCCAATACTTTTCAGGTTATATTGATGCAACAACAGTAATAATCTTTCTACGCCGGGGTAACCATAATTTTTCATCAACAGTTTTGCCTGCTGCAGGGCATTTACATTAAAATAAAAAAGCGGTTTTAACGCATTGTCGCTTTTATCGGCCAGGCCGAAAGCTGCATAGGTCTTACTGATAAAAGCATAGAGGGCAGGCAGGGCCTGTTGTATGGGAACCGCCTTGGGATTACTATGGAAATAGTTGATTATTTTCAGCGCTTTTGCCATGTCTTTTCGTGCTACTGCATCCTGCAGTTCAAAAACATTGTATTCTTTGCTGATACCGATATATTTTTCAATGTCATCTTCTTCAATTGTTTTTTTGCCTGCGAGGTTCAGCGAAAGTTTATCGATCTCGTTGGCGATACGGCTAAGGTCATTACCAATATGTTCTTCCAGCATGGTTATACTCTTAGGCTGGATCTTATACCCTTTTGATAATACCAGCTCTGCTATCCACTCCTGGATCTTGTATTCTTTGATCTTTTCGGAATTAAACAGCTCTGCTTCTCCGAGGATTATTTTATGGAGTTTGGTCCTTTTGTCCAGGCTTTTTCCTTTGTAAGCAACAATTAGAATGGTAGAGGCAAGTGGCGATGAGATGTAGGCCTCCAACTTTTCGATATCCTTCATATGTTGAGCCTCCTTGATCAAAACGACCTGCCTCTCGGCAAACATCGGGTACCGGCGGCAGGCGTTGATCACCGAAGCCCAGTCCGCGTCCCGGCCATAAAATACGGAAAGGTTAAATTCAGCTTCCGCCGGGGGTAACAAATGATGCTCGGCAAAATTTACCAGCTGGTCGATATAATATTCCTCCTCTCCCTGCAGCCAGTAAACAGTTTTGTATTTCTTCTGCTTCCAGCCACTTAAAATCTTTTCGGCACTCATATAACGTTATCAGTGTTGTGGTTATGTAGTTATATCTATTAAATCTTCGTAACTTATCCAGGCCTTAATTCATTTTGGCACAATTTTGGAAAATAGCTGGTTGCAATCAGATTTTTACAAAAGTATTTACTTTAAGACTAAAAATTTTACTGACTTGTAATTTATAATTTAAACATCTTTTAAATCTATCTATCATGGCATTTGAAAATCTTCCTCAAGCGGAAAAACCGAATCTAGAAGGCTCTAACAGGACCACTTCCTCTAATAACAACCTTCGTACCATCCTAACAGGCGCACTGGTTGTGGCTTTATTAGGTACATGGGGTTATATCATTTACGATAAAAACAAAACCAAGGAAACATTAGATCAAAAAGAAACTTTGATCGCAACAACTACTACTGAAAAAGATCAATTGCAGAAAGAACTGGAAGATGCAGCGCTTCGCTATGATATGCTGAAATCTTCTAACACCAAGATGGACAGTACCATTACTGCAAAAGACAGGGACATTGAAGAAAAAAGAGCCAGGATCCAAACCTTATTGAACAAGGCTAATGCTACAGCAGCAGAACTGTCGGAAGCACGCAGGCTGATCAGCTCATTGAACGGTGATATTGAAGGATACAAAAACCAGGTAGAAATTCTGCAGGGTGAAAAGATCCAGTTAGTGCAACAAAAGAGTGTTGTAACACGTGAGCGGGACATGGCACGTAAGGATTATGATTCAGCAACTGTAGTAATTAAAGAAAAAGACGATATCCTGCAGGTAGGTTCTACTTTATATGCTTCTAACTTTAATA
>JAKFCK010000697.1:0-3405 GCA_036676685.1 Chitinophagaceae bacterium
CAAACTCTCCGCAAGTATACAAGTTTTTGAATGAGCGCAAGTGGGAGTTAGATTACCAACATGATATTACGAGTGAAGATCATAGCTGCCTTGCATTTGCACAACACTCACTCAAACAGATGAGGGATATCATGAAGACATATGATCAACTGCAGGAAGTTCAGTATATTTTTCCCATATAATTTGCTTGCATCGCTTGGCATATCTGCTGCAAGCCGGCTGTTTCCTACAATACTCACCCCATGGTAATTCACCGTCTTCTCGTTTTCTGTTTGGGTTGTGTTACCGCCGGTTGCAGCCGCAGTATCAATGATCACCGAACCATATTTCATGGCAGCCATCATCTCGTCTGTGATAAGTATAGGTGCTTTTTTGCCAGGTATCTGGGCAGTTGTAATCACAATATCGGCTTTGGCCACACTTTCGGCGATCCTGGCTTTTTGCCTTTGCATAAAATCTTCTGACTGCTCAACTGCGTAACCTCCCGCTTTACTTGCATCGGCAGCACCTTCTACTTCCACGAATTTTGCACCCAGGCTCATCACCTCTTCTTTAACGGCGGGCCGTGTATCAAAAACTTCCACGATTGCACCCAGGCGCCTACCGGTGGCGATAGCCTGCAAGCCTGCAACACCTGCACCTAGTATGAGCAGTTTTGCGGGAGGGATACTGCCGGCTGCAGTCATGAACATCGGGAAATATTTGGGATATAAGTTGGCTGCAAGCAATACCGCCTTATACCCTGCGATATTCGCCTGGCTGCTCAACACGTCCATGCTTTGTGCACGGGTGGTGCGGGGCAACATATCTATACTGAAAATGCTCAGCCCCTTTTCAGCCCATTCCTTAACCTTGCCGGCATTATATAAAGGCTGGTAGAGCCCCAACAAAACCTTTGCCTGGCAACTGGCAATATCCGTGTCAGTTAGTGGACTGATCGATAATAATATAGTGGCTTTTTGAAGAATGGATTGTCGCGAATCGATTGTAGCCCCGGCTTCTGAATATTTGTTATCCATTGCAAAAGCATTTACGCCGGCACCAGCCTCGATCAATACTTCCGTGTTCCATTTTTTTAAAGTAGCGATATGTTCGGGTAGCAGGGATACCCTTGTTTCAGGAGATGGTTCTTTTAGTACGCCAATTATCATAAGCTATTTATTGCGTCTAAGATAGGCAAAATTAAAATCGTATGCTGAAATGTTGTTTTTGTTTAAACTCTTTTCTTAAAAAAACAATGCCTATAAAAAAAAGATCAAGGGTAAGCGTAACGGACTCATGAGCCTTTATTTCCGACCATGCTTCTTCCATTTCCCTGCTCCAGTGTATATCATCAAAAACCAGGATAGTATTTGGCGTGGCATATTTCAGCAGCGCCTGGAAATATTCAAGGGTGGGCTTCTTACGGTGATTGCCATCTACGAAAGCCAGGTCTACCTGGTGTATGCGGGAAAAAAGTACCGGCATCGTTTTGGAAAAATCACCTTCTATAATTTCCACGTTTCGTAAGCCAAGAGTTTGAAAGTTCTGGCGGGCAATGCGGGCAATGGCAGGTGCTCCTTCCAACGTATACAATTTTGCATCAACATGTGCAAATGCGAGGTAGGCGCTCGTGATGCCAAAAGAAGTACCGAACTCCACAATGGTTTTGGGCTTATAATGCTGTACAATTCTAAATAATAACTGAGCAAACCTTTTAGGCTTCAGGGAGGATCGGGCCATTTTACTCACAGCCCTGGTATTTGTTTTGATCACGGCCGAACCTGCTCCGAAATCTTCTACTTCAATAAAACTTTTATCTCCCAATAAATTTTTCCGAAGTTTTTCGATCTCGTAATAACAGCTGTAATGGCGTTTATCATTTTTTACAAACTTGATAAATTCAAATACGAAGGGGGAGTGAATACCATGGCCCTTACTGCTGGCCGCAGCAATGTAATATTGAAAATATTTTTTTGCGAGTTGAGGAACTGAATACATTGAAAATAAGGAATAAGAAAGTAAAAATAAGGAATAAGGAAGTTGGAGGCCGATTTTACCAGGCAGGCTGATTACACCTGGAGTAAAAAAAAAATTATTCCTTCGATCTATTCATTTGAGATCAGGCAGGGTAAATGAATTCTTTAGTAATGAATCTATTTTCGGGATAAAGCTATCTTCAAATACATCCGTACTACCTGACCGAACACCCGAATGCCCGAAAACTATTTTCCCTTGTTGATTTACAAGATACGTACAGGAAAAACCACGGTAGCTGCCCATCAGCGCGCGACAGGTACTTTCTGACACCGAGATATTTTGGTACAATAAACCATACTTTGCAACATTTTTTTTCAGGGTTTCGTTGCTGTCAAATGTAAAGCTCATCACCTGGAAATTTGAATCGGCTTTATACTTTGTATATAATGCATTGAGAGGGGCAAAAACCGAATGACAGGGCGAGCATGCATCAAACCAAAAACCTACAAAGCTGACTTTCCCTATTAAATCTTTTTGAGAAATGGTTTTTCCATTGATATCCACTGCCGAAAATTCACCGAGGTCCCTTCCGACTTCTTTATCATAGTTGCCTATTCGGGAAAGCATCATCTTTTCCTTCATCTGCTTCCCCGTTAATAAAACATTGGGAGACCTGGGTACCGTATCCTGGCAGATTGCACCGTTGCAAAAGAGCAATCCGATAATTAAAAATGCGATAGTTTTCAACTGGAGAGTTTATCAGTACATCATCAATTTAGCTCAATCAGGCCACAAATGCATTATTTATCTTTTTATCCATACCTGGAAAGAATAATCATATGCATGTTTTTCATCGGCTTTAAAATCCGTGTTTTCTTTCAAATGCCATTCGGCCTCATCTATTGCAGGAAAAAATGTATCGCCCTCAATGTTGGCATGTACACGGGTCATGTAGATCTTGTCTGCAATGGGCATAGTCTGTTTATATATTTCCCCGCCGCCGATAATAAATATTTCTTTACAGTTCGTTGTTTTTGCCTGTGCGATGGCATCATCCAGGTTTTTGGCAACCCACACGCCATCTGCTGCCCAGCCTGCCTTTGAAGTGATAACAATATTGACCCGACCAGGTAATGGTTTGTTTACACTCTCAAAAGTTTTGCGACCCATCAGCACTACCATACCCCAGGTGGTATTTTTAAAAAACTTAAGGTCTTTCGGCAAATGCCAGAGCAGCTGGTTGTTTTTTCCAATGGCATTGTTGGTGGATGCTGCTACTACTAAAGAAATCATGGTAAATAAGGAATAAGAAGGTAAAAATAAGGAATAAGGAAGTATGGCCCCTCTCAGAGTTTGAAACTCCCGGAAGTCGTACAGTCTTTCACTTTTTCATTCCTTATTCCTGATTCCTTATTTCTTATTTTAATTTTTCATAATTATAAACTC
>JAKFCK010000698.1:0-2416 GCA_036676685.1 Chitinophagaceae bacterium
CTGTGGTATCCAGACAGATCAGCACTCCCGTGCAATTCCATTTAGCATCGCCAGTCAGCATACCGGCATTATCGTAATCTTCCTGGAATGTCAGCGGCGCTACCGTTTCTAATAAACTTGTAATATCTTGGATCGTCATTGTAATTTTATAAAATGAGTAGTGCTGAATTATATGACACGTACAAAACAAAGATGCAAAAAATTGCTGATGTAAAATATGCGTCTGCACTCCTGCAATGGGACCAGGAAACCTATCTGCCTCCCCGGGGAGCAGAAATTCGGGGAAGGCAGATTGCAACGCTTACCGAGATAGCACATGAACAATTTACCGATGAGAAATTTGGTGCACTTTTGCAGGAGCTAACGGTTTCCGGTAAACTAACGGATACGGAAAGACGCAATGTTGACCTGAGCCTTTATGATTACACCAAAAGCAAAAAATTGCCTTCCGCCTTCGTTCGTAAGATGAGCGAAGCCGTCAATAAAAGTTTTCATGCCTGGATACTGGCCCGGAAAGAAAATTCCTTTGAGGTGTTCCGCGACCCATTGGCGGAGATCATTGCTTTAAAAAAGCAGGAGGCAGACTTACTGGGATATGAACAGCATCCCTATAATGCTTTAATGAATGACTATGACCGGGGGCTCACCGTGGCAAAAGTGGATACACTGTTTGCTGCCCTAAAACCACAATTGTTGAGTCTTATTCAAAAAATTACTGACCTGCCCCAGGTAGATGATGCCTTCCTGTTTGGCCACTTTGAAAAAGATAAACAGTGGGCACTGGGTATGGAAATGCTCAGGCGGATGAACTTTAGTTTTGATGCAGGCCGGCAGGATATCAGTGAACATCCTTTTACCATTAATTTTAATAGTAATGATGTACGTGTAACCACCCGGATAGATGAACATGACTTTGCCAACATGTTATGGAGCTGCATCCACGAAGGCGGGCATGCGCTTTACGAGCAGGGATTACCTGCCGACCAGTACGGGCTTCCATTGGGAGAATACTGCAGCCTGAGTATCCATGAAAGTCAAAGCAGGTTATGGGAAAATTGTATCGGCAGGGGTAGGGCCTTCTGGCAAAATAATTATTCGTTGCTTCAGCAGTATTTCCCACAGCAATTCAGCGATATTTCTTTAGATCATTTTTACAGGGCGATCAATAAAGTACAGCCTTCCCTCATAAGAACAGAAGCGGATGAACTCACCTACCATTTTCATGTGATGATCCGCTATAATATTGAAAAACATCTTATAGACGGGACTATCGGTGCCAGGGATATTCCGGCAATCTGGAACGAAATGTACCGGGATTATCTTGGCGTGACAGTGCCGGACGATAAGCAAGGTTGCCTCCAGGATGTGCACTGGAGCCATGGAAGTTTTGGTTATTTTGCCACTTATAGCATTGGCAGTCTTTATGCGGCGCAGTTGCATGCAGCTATTTTAAAGCAAAACCCGTCATTAGAAGCAGCAATCAGTACCGGAAACTATCAACCACTGTTAAACTGGCTTCAACAACATATTTATGGCTTTGGGCGTTACTATACATCAGACGAGCTTTGCAAAGAGGCGACCGGGGAGGAGTTGAACAGTAATTATTTTAATCATTATGCAAGCGAAAAATACGCAGGGATCTATGAAAGAGGCTAAACAACCGGTAACCACCTTCTTACTCAAATGGCGATTTCTTATTGCTGTTTTGTTTGCCGTGGCTATACTTTTCCTGCAGGGATGCGGTAAAGGCGAAAGCCCCACCGAGGATCTATACCAGAAATACTTTGAACAAAATGTATTGAACAGTGATTTTGTGGTTTCGCTGGCCACGGATAACGGCACTAACCTGACATCGCAGTATAGCGGGTGGGTGTTCCGGTTATTAAAGAATACTTATTACGACGGTCCTATGACGGCGATTAAAAACGGTGTCACTTATTCCGGTACCTGGAGCTGTAACCAGGATTATGGAAAGCTCACCATTAATATCACCATGCCTTCGATACCCCCGGAGATCAGTTTTCTGAACCGGGAGTGGCGCTTCACAAAAAAAGATCTGCCCACAATGGAACTAGCGCCCTGGGGTAGTACAGCACCAATTGTGCTGCATATGCAAAGACAATAGCCGGGTATAATCTACATTGTTTATCAGGATGTGTACAAGATGCTGGTTATTTTCCCCCGACCGTACAATAAAAAGAACTTCATAGCGTTATTGTGAGGTAAAACTGCTTTCTTTTACCTCTGATACAAACGATGATAAAAAAAATACATTCCCCATTGAACTTATTGGACGATCGCATAAAGCACTTTTGATGTTTGGTGGTGGATTTCACTGTCAAATCAGCAAAGGGAACTTTAATGCCTTAACGTATATACCCTATTAAAATGGTATGTCCACAGTCCGTGAAATTTC
>JAKFCK010000699.1:0-6987 GCA_036676685.1 Chitinophagaceae bacterium
TCAATGGCAACATCCGCAAAAGCGATCTGACCACCGATACCCCGTACAATACTTACACCCGTGCCGGCCTGCCGCCCACCCCGATAGCCATGCCAGGACTTGAAGCCTTGCGCGCAACCTTGAATCCAGCACCCAGCGATGCGCTGTATTTTGTCGCTCGCGGCGACGGAACGTCGAAATTTTCTCGGACGCTGGCGGAACACGAGCGGGCAGTGACTCAGTACCAGCGCCGGGGGCGTAAATGAGCCGCGGCAAATTCATTACGCTGGAAGGCATGGACGGCGCCGGCAAAACCACGCACCTCGAATGGCTGCGCGCCAAACTGCAGGACCGCGGGCTTGCGTTGACGGTTACCCGTGAACCCGGCGGCACACCGCTGGGTGAAGCCCTGCGCAAGCTGCTGCTAGACAGCCATGATCCCCGACACCCGGATACCGAAGCGCTGCTGATGTTTGCCGCACGGCGGGAGCATATTGCCCATGTCATCGAACCGGCACTGGCCGCCGGCCACTGCGTGTTATGCGATCGCTTTACCGACGCCTTCTTCAACTACCAGCTGTACCAATTCTGTGACTGGTTCGACCCTGGGAGCCAGCCCTTCCCCAGAGTCAGCCCCCAGCTGCAGTCCAACCGGTACAAACGATGATGTCTGGTATACTTTTGTGGCAACTTCTTCTGCACATACCGTGTTGATCTCCAATGCAACTAATACGACAGCTGCAGCGGTGTACACGGGAAGTTGCGGCACGATGACCCAGGTGGCATCTGCATGTGGCAGTGGTACCGGGTCTGCTTTGGCAACGGGTCTTACCGCGGGAAATACCTATTATGTTCGGGTTTATACTACCTCAGCAATTGTAGGCACTTACAGCAACTTTGATATTTGTGTGCTTTCAGCTCCGGCGAACGATAATTGTTCGGGCGCACAGGCGTTGACTGTTTCCACATCTAACAGCTGTTCAGCGGCAACCTCAGGATCAACACTTGGTGCGACGGCTACAACAGGAGAAGCGACTTCCTCATGCAGTGTATCAGGTATCGCCGATGATGTGTGGTATTCTTTTATTGCAACAGCTACAACCCATACCGTTTCATTGGGAGACCCTTCAACAACAACTGCAGCAACCGTTTATTCCGGAAGTTGCGGCGGTCTAACCCAGGTAACATGTGCCAGTACAAATACTATTGCTACCGGCCTAACCATCGGGAATACTTATTATGTAAGAGTATATAGTACGTCTACAGCAATAGGGACTTATAGCATATTTAATATTTGTATAGGCGTATTACCTTCTAATGATAATTGCGCCAATGCCATTTCGCTTACAGCCTCATCGGGAATAAATTGCAATGCCGTTGCGGGCAGCACACTTGGTGCAACAGCCACAGCGGGCGAAACTGCACCAACCTGCAGTGCCACAGGAATCAATGATGACGTTTGGTATTCTTTTACAGCCACAGCTACTTCGCATTATGTATCCATTTTAAATGCAACCAATACCACTGCAGCAGCAGTATATAGCGGTGCGTGTGGTTCATTGGTGCAGGTATCTTGTGCAAGTACCACTACTGCTGCAACAGGGTTGACGATTGGATCTGTATATTATGTCAGGGTCTATACCACGGTATCGACTGCGACCACGTATAGTAACTTCGATATTTGTGTTACGGGCCCTCCTACAAATAATGAATGTGCCGACGCAGCTACGTTAGCGGGCGGAGTTACGGTAACCGGAAGTACTACGGGAGCCACTCAAAGCCTGGCTCCGGAAGCCTGTGGCACTGCTACCGCAAGTTCCGCAGTAGATGTATGGTACAAATTCACCGCCACTCAGAATGGTTCTGCATTGCTTACAGTATTCAACGTTGCGACAGCACTGGATGCGGTCGTACAGGTTTATTCCGGTGCCTGCGGGGCATTCACCGTTATAGGTTGTGCTGATGGCCCCGCCGGTGGTGGCACGGAGTCAGTTTCATTAAATGGTCTGGTTGCAGGACAAACCTATTATGCAAGGGTTTACGGGTACACATCGGCAACAGGCACTTTCTCTATTATTCTTTCTGGTGGAGCCGTTCCTATCACGCTCGAATACTTTAACGGGAACAGGCAAAATAACGGTAACCTACTGCAGTGGAAAGTGAACTGCACCAACACAGCTTCTGCTACCATGGTGCTGGAAAGAAGCACTAACCAGGTAAACTTTGAGCCGGTTCACAGCATCACTGCCCCCGCGGCCCGTTGCCTGCAACCTTTCAGCTACGTGGATGGCAGACCGCTCGCAGGCATTAACTATTATCGCCTGAAGTCAGTTGATTCGGACGGGAAAGTTACTTACAGCAGCATCATTGCGATACTTAATAAGGCAAGGGGCCTGGAGATCGTAAGTTTGTTACCTAACCCGGTTAACAGTAACGCTATCGTGAACGTTTCCAGTGCGACTGCATCCAAAATGCAGTTCATTGTTACTGATGTTGCGGGCAGGCAGCTGCAAACCCGTTCTGTTTCCTTAATTGCAGGCAGCAACCAGGTGCCTATGAACTTCGACAACCTGGCCTCCGGGGTTTATTACCTCACCGGGGCTTCTGAAGACGGTGAAAAGAAAACCATCAGGTTTGTTAAACAATAACAAGAACATATTTTTATTCAAGGCCCCCGGTTATCATCGGGGGCTTTTTTTTGCGTGTACCCGCACTAAAAAACCCTTTGACCGTTGAGCCAAAGGGTTTTTAATAAGTTGAAACTCTTGTCTAACTTAAGCCAGGTAGTTTTTCAAACGCTGAAATTCCCTGCTATTGTCATTAAAAAACAAGCTGTTTAATGCTGCCGCAATGGACTTGGCCACGGCCGACAGGGTTAGTTGGGGGGTGTCATTTTTTTTCATACAATTGGATTTGACTATTTAAGGATATAAAGATATAATTGGTTTTGATGCTGGTCAAGCGTGGTTTTGCTGATTTTACCCTTGCGTAAATTCCACAGACTTTGTCTAAAAACCCGCGATCATCTTACTTCCTCTTCTTTTCATGCCTTTCTTGTAATATTTTATAGGGTAGATACCCGGCTGCTGCGTCAGCTTGCCAATAAAATTCCTGATAACAAATAAGACCGGGTGTATCGGTTTCGTAGGGCTCAAATGATTCATTTTTTACATGTTTTATAAATGAGAAACGCCGGCAGCAATAATTTATTGTGTAAATAACAGGCGAAAAACTGCAGGAGTTCTTTTATCAATTTCTGTTTATAAAGTATTCGGGCCGGGGAATGCTGCAGGGGCTTTTTTGTTTTTGTTTACCATTTTTCAGGCTCCCAATGAAGGCAAATCATGCTTTGTTCATCCTTTCTTTCATTATACAGCCGGCAGGATAAACAGAAAAAATTCTTATCCGGAAACGCTAAACTTTTAAATCCCGGGCGTTGTTAGTTACGTACTTGGACAATTATTTAAATCAATTAACATTTCAATCAACAATTATTATGAAGAAGAATTTTTTATCCCTTGTTCTGATCTCGGCAGTATCGGCCACGCTTTTTACAGCATGTGGTGATGGCACAAAAGAAACAGCTGTGACAAGTACAACTGACACAGTAAGCACTATGACAGTAGATACTATGGCTACAGAAGCAGGTGTAATGGTAGGTGGTGCCAATATGGTCCCTTCTAAAAACATCGTGGAAAATGCTGCAGCATCTGCAGATCATACCACGCTGGTAGCGGCGGTTACTGCAGCTGGCCTGGCAGAAACTTTAAGCGGTACAGGACCTTTTACCGTATTTGCTCCTACCAATGAAGCATTTGCAAAACTCCCTGCAGGTGCAGTGGACAACTTATTGAAGCCTGAAATGAAAGCTGACCTTACCAGCGTATTGACCTACCACGTGGTACCCGGTGCTGCAATGGCTGCAGACCTTAAAGATGGCCAAAAGCTGAAAACAGTACAGGGCAAAGAACTGACCGTGTCTATTAAAGATGGTAAAGTAATGATTGATGGCGCTACGGTCACTATAGCTGATGTGGTATCCAGTAATGGCGTTACGCATGTGATAGATGCAGTGGTGATGCCAAAAAAATAAATAAGAAA
Organism: Chitinophagaceae bacterium; assembly: GCA_036676685.1. GTDB lineage: Bacteria > Bacteroidota > Bacteroidia > Chitinophagales > Chitinophagaceae > Ferruginibacter. The sequence goes on from JAKFCK010000699.1 coordinate 4,081, forward strand.
TTTGTTTGTTTTAATTTGAGAAAAGCTGCCAACCGGTGGCTTTTCTTTTTTTATCCCTATTAAATTTTGTAACCAGGTGGCTGTGATTCTAAATTTTGCAGAATGAGTTATACATTCATGTCATGAAATATTACATTTTTGTCTGCCTGTTCCTGGCGTCCTTAAGTGGCCGCGCACAAAGTGACTATTTTCTGTTGGTGGGTACGTATACTGCTGCCGGAAGCCATGGCATTTATGTGTATGATTTTGATACGCGCAACGCCGGTGCACGCCTTGCAGATTCTGCCAGCATTGCCAATCCTTCTTTCCTGGCGGTGTCACCCAAATCAACTTTTGTGTACGCTGTAAGCGAAAAAGCCGGGTCAGGCCCCAATGGCGGACAGGTTGCTGCCTTCTCATTTGACCGCTCCTCCGGCAAACTTGCTCTCCTTAACCAACAATCTTCCGGGGGAAACAATCCATGTTATGTTACGATAGACAAATCCGGCAAATGGGTGGTTGCAGGTAATTACAGCAGCGGTACTCTCGCGGTATTGCCTGTAGCTAAAAATGGCATGCTGGATTCGGCAGTGGCAGTGGTGGAGCATAGCGGCAGAAGCGTGAACACGCACCGGCAGAATTCGCCTCACGTACATGCGACGGTATTATCGCCCGATAACAAATATATTTTTGTGCCCGATCTCGGCACAGATAAACTGGTGAGTTACCGGTTGAACAAAAGAAACGGTTCCCTCAGGCCAGCCACACCAGCCTTTACCATGACAAAACCCGGGAGCGGCCCCAGGCACTTTGACTTCCATCCCAATAAAAAATTTGCTTACCTGGTGGAAGAACTCACGGGTGGGATATCTGCATATCGTTATTTTTCAAATACGGGAGAACTGGAGTTATTACAAAATATATCCACGCTGCCCCCGGAATACCACGGTGAGGCGGGAAGCGCTGATATTCATGTGTCGCCGGATGGCAGATTTTTGTATGTTTCCAACCGCGGCGAATCCAACACGATCGGCATATTTTCCATTAATGAAAAAACGGGTGGGCTTACGTTTGTAGCCCACCAGTCCACCCTGGGCAAAACTCCGCGCAATTTTAATTTTGATCCCGGCGGAAATTTTTTACTCGTAGCCAACCAGGACAGTGATGAGATAGTGATCTTTAGGGTCGATAAAACAACAGGGAAATTGGCAGACACCGGGAAGAGGATCGGGGTGAGCAGGCCGGTCTGTATTAAATGGATCAGGAAAAAATAAGTGACCAATAAATATAAAAAAAACCTGGCAAACGCCAGGTTTTTTTTATTCCAAATTTTATCTTTTTGTCTCCAGCAACTTAAAGAACTGGTCCAGTTGCGGAAGTATCACGATCCTTGTTCTACGGTTTGCTGCACGTCCGTCTGCGGTGCTGTTATCCGAAAGTGGAACGTATTCGCTCCTGCCCGCGGCGGCCATCTTAGCGGGGTTTAAGCCATATTGCTTTTGCAATATCCTTACCACGGCTGTAGCTCTTTTCACGCTGAGGTCCCAGTTGTCTATCAGGACGCCACCCGGCCTCACCGCTACATTGTCTGTATGTCCTTCTACCATAAATTCAATATCCGGTTGGTTTTTCAGCACGGTGGCGACTTTACCCAATACCTCACCAGCTCTTTCGCTGATATCGTAACTACCGCTTTTAAAAAGCATTTTGTCCGAAATATCTATATACACTACGCCCTTGTCAACTTTTATATTAATATCCTTGTCGTCCAGGTTCCCGATAGCACCTTTAAGGTTCATCACCAGGGCCATGTTAAGGGAATCCTTCCGGCTAATCTCAGATTGCAGGTTCTGGATATAAATATCTTTTGAACCAATATTCTCAAGGGATTTTTTTATGCTTTCAGCCTGCGAACTGGAGATCACGGAGAGATTTTCCAGCTGCTTCAGCGCCTGGTTGTTGTTGTCCTTCAGGAAGGTATTTTCTTTCCTCATGTTTTCCAGGTCAGCATTCAGCTGTGCCATCTTCCGCTGTTTTTCTGCAGAAAGATCATTACAATCCTTGAGCTGGCTCTGCAGCCGGTTGTATTCCCCCTGCAATGTTTCGTAACGCACTTTTTCTTCTTTCATCACCCTTTTGCTTACGCAGGATCCAAACATAATGATGGTGAAAATCAGCGCTGCCAAACTTATTTTACTTTTCATAATTGGTTGTTTTAATGTGTTGCAAAACTATTAAAATCAATGCTGTTATTGTAAATTCCTTCATCTACGCTCATATTTTGTGCCATCCTTTGCGGGCGCACCGCCTGCAACAAAAAAGAGCCACACCAGGTGTAGCTCTTGGAGATTAAATTTGGATGAAATTATTTTACTGTAAAAGATACTTTATGATCGCCCCATAATAATGTAACCACCCCCGCTTCACTGATATCAAAAGTCATTTTTTCGGCAAATGGGGTTGCTGTAGAGGGTTGTACGTTTACCCTTAAAACGTCATCTGCCTGTTTGTAATCATATGCTCCCCATTGTTTCCAGGTCTTATTAAAAATGATGGTCCAGCTGTCTTTACCTGCAATGGTAAAAAGGCTGTATTTACCGGCGGGTAAAACCTTCCCTTCAACCATAACATCTTTGGTTGTTTCAAAAACAGTGGCTTCATTGGCCCCCGTGCGCCACACCTGTCCTTCTTTAGGTTCGAGATCTTTGCCGATGGCTCTGCCTTTTACAGACGGCTGGCTGTAATCAATGCTGATCACAGCCCCTGAGGCCAGCGTTGCTTTAGCCAATGCCGGCGGGCTGGGCCGCTTACTTTTATCGGGGTTACCCTGTGCCTGTGCCGTGGACCCCGCAAATAAAGCTGTAGTAAATAAAACAGCCGCCAATACTTTTTTCATATGTTTAATTTTTAGGTAATGAAGAAATTTAA
>JAKFCK010000700.1:0-7711 GCA_036676685.1 Chitinophagaceae bacterium
CGGGTAACTGCATCCGCTTTGAATGTTGACGTTGACCGGTATGTAACCGGCGATATCGAAACGCTCATGATGGCATTGGAGGGATTAACCGTTGATGCCATTGTGGGGACAGATGTAATAGAGCATATTTATAACCTTGATCATTTTTTCAGCGTTATAAAAAGAATGAATGAGAACATGATTACTGTTTTTACTACCGCATCAAACCCGGGTAATTTATTTAAAGTAAGATACCTGGAAAAATTGCAGCTTAAGGATGAGCTGGTAGGAAGTGACCCGGCAGATTTTGTGCTAGCCGGTGCGGAACCACACGAATCTTTTTTACAGATGAGGGAAAAGATCATCCGGGCGAACTTTCCTTTTTTGCCTGTCGAACAATGCAGCCTGTTGGCCGCACAAACCCGCGGGCTGAAAAAAGAAGATATCATTATTGCCTGCGAACATTTTTTATCCACGGCAGAACTTCCGGTACCGGAAAAAAATTCCAACAATACCTGCCACCCTGTTACGGGGAGTTGGACAGAGCGGATCTTATCCTTGTCAGAATATAGAAAGTTGTATTCAAAATATGGATTTTCCCTGCGGGTAAAAAGTGGTTTTTATAATAGTTACGGTACCGATACCAAACGGGCCGTAAATAAAATTCTAAACTTTGTTGTAAAATTAACAGGTAAAAATACGGCTCCTTTTATAACTTTGATCGGGTTCAAAACAACGTAGATCCAATTTGATTTTGTTAATTTGTTAATGTTGTGCACATCTGTAAAATAATTAAGCATGGCATAACGTTTGTCTCTAAAAGCACAAATCTTTTTTACTAAAATGAAACACCGCCTCTTCCCCGCCTTACCTGCTTTTTTATGCTTATTCCTGTTAATGGCGTTTATTCCCGACAGCAAAGTGGATTCACAACAGGCTGTAAAAATGTCCGGCAAAACTACAAACGGAGTAGATCGAAACCCTTATTATATTATAGTAGATAAAAGTGATTACGAACTTAAAGTGTTTGATGATGAGGGTTGGTATGCTACTTACCCTATCGTTTTTGGTAGTAAGGACCTGAGTGATAAAATGAGGGAAGGCGATAAACGTACGCCTACAGGCAAATTCAAAGTTATTCTCAAAAAATACCACCCGAAATGGGGCCCGGAATTGTTGCTGGATTACCCGACGCCGGAAAGTTACCGCCGCTTCAATGAGCGCAAGCAGAAGGGCCAGATTCCTTCAACAGCAAGGATCGGGAATGGCATAGCCATCCATGCTACCCGACCGGGTGAAGAATGGACGGTGGATAATTTCTACAACTGGACCGACGGCTGCGTTTCTGTGAAATATACGGAGATGAAGGAATTATTTGAATACATCCCGGTCGGCACACCTGTAACCATTCAGCCCTGAGATACCATTAAATAAACAATTGCACCTGGAAGGCAAAGCCATACTCATCCAGGTTGATTTTTTTTACCCGCCGGAAGCCAGCATCCTTCAGGTATTTTTTAAGCTGGCGTAGCGTAAATCGCTGGCTCCAGAATCCTTCCCGCGTTGCGGTAAATGTATCTTTTTCATCCGTGATTATCGTCATCCCACATTGCTGGTAGAATAACTCCTGTCTGATCCTGGTTGCATCATTCTGGTGATAACAACTTCCGAGGATGACCATCCCATTTTTTTTGAGAAGTTTATGGGAACTTGCCCAGAGGCTTGTGAAGGCCGGATTCTTTTTTAGCGACAACCTTTTCTTAACCGGATCGTAGCCGGAAAAGTCGAAACCCGGAGGATAAAAATTGCCGGGGGTAAACCAGGTGGTCATAATAATATCAAATTTTTTATCAAGCTGCGCAATATCTTTTGCTTCCAAAGGCAGCAGGGATACTTTATCGTCCCGTTTCCACTTTTGCATATTTTGTTGTGCGATGGAAAGACAGTTTGTGTTGTTATCAATACCGGTATACAACTCTATACAATTCCAAACTTCCGGAATGCCGGATAGGTGTCGGATTATCCTTCCTGTACCCACACCGATATCAAGAATAGACAATTTTTTATTTTTACGTCCGTACAGATCGGCAATGGCTTTTTTGATCTGTATTAACTCGCTCCATTGCGTTTGCAACTGTTCTTCGGGGATAAATGCCGGATCAAAAGTTGAACTTATTTTTTCTTCCGAATCGTAAATGTTCATTTGAAACCGTTTAGCGTCTCAAATTAAAATATTAATTTTTCACTTTCTAGAGGCAGTTAAAACTAATGCGGTCACCTGCATACTATATAGGTGACGATAGTAATCCATTTAGTCAGTTTCCTCCAATAAGAATATGGCCTCTACGGGTTTGTTAAAGAGCCTGGCGATCTTAAGCGCCAGCACTGTTGAGGGCACATATTTATTAGCCTCCATGGCGTTGATGGTTTGACGGCTTACGCCGATCTTATTGGAGAGTTCTTCCTGCGTGAGGTTATGAATCGCCCGCTCTACTTTGATATTATTTTTCATCGGGCACGTATTTAGCGTTTTTGTATAACACAAAGTTGAACCTGGCGATAAATAACAGGAGGATGGTAAACATATTGTATACCATTACATCCATGAAGGGGGAGTCGTAAATAAACAGGAAGGCGAGCAACAATAACAGGTAATTTACCCCAACAGCCCATAATAGGGAGGAGAGCCGGATTCCGGCTATATATTCATCTTCTATTTTCTCGCGGGAAAATCCAACCATCATTGCACCTACTATACATAATACCCCGGTGAGCGTATTAGTGATATTGGTGTCCATAAAGCGAAAATATTCCCTGTCGCTCAAAGAACGGTCAGAAATAATGGCAAAAACTTTGGCCTCCAGCCAGTCGAATTCATACCCTGTTGCTACTATATAAACGCCTAAAATTAAGGAGGGTACCAGGATGAACCAGCCTATCTTTTTAAAATGGTTCGGAAGAATAATAAATTGTTTCATGTATTATAAATTTTACATAAAGTAAAGTAAACTTTACATAAAGTAAAATAGAATTGTCTTATGTTAGTTAATTTTTAACAAATCCGTTCCTTATATAGGTAACCAGGTATGTGTAATAGTAATAAGATTACCGTCTCCGTAGCTTAAAAACCGGAAATCATTCCTCAACGCGTAGTCGTACATCAGCTTCCAGTCTTCGCCGATGGCGGCAGCTACCAGGAGAAGGAGGGTAGACTGCGGTTGATGAAAATTGGTAATGAGGAGATTGGCCACCCGGAACCGGTAGCCGGGGGCAATGAGTAATTGTGTTTGGGTGAAGAGTGTTTGAAGGGCATTGGCCTTCATCCATTGCAGCAATGCCTGCAAAGCTTCGGCCGTTGATATACCTGTTGAATATAAAGGCTCCTGGTAAACGTCCCATTGATTCAGTGTTAATTCCTTCGTCAACGGATCTATTTTCACTTTGACGCCAAGCCAATAGAGGGATTCAATGGTTCGCAATGATGTTGTACCCACCGCGGCAATTTTGCCGGGGTTTACCAGCAGGCTTTCAATGAGGCTGGCTTCCACGTCGATATATTCCGCATGCATCTGGTGGCCCCACATGGTGGCCGCTTTCACCGGTTTAAAAGTGCCTGCACCTACGTGGAGTGTTACGAATCCCTTGCGGATATCTTTTGCAGCCAGGGCGGTAAAGATAGCTGGCGTAAAATGCAGGCCCGCCGTGGGCGCTGCCACTGAACCTTCTTCTGCTGCAAAGATGGTTTGGTACCGGCTGTGGTCGTCCTCTTCAGTATTTCTTTTGATATAAGGTGGTAGTGGTACATCGCCGGCTGCCTCTATAATGGAAGCGAAGCTCACGTTTGCGGGTGTCCAGGATAATTTAATATGATAGGCTTCGGGCAATTTTTCCAGTATGCCGGCTTTCAACAGGACCGCTTCTCCGTTTATATGAATGAGCTTTTCCAGCGTTTCTTCTTTCCACTTAGCCGCCCCGCCTACCAGGCATTTCCATACCACGGAACCGGTAGCACTCATTACGCTGCTGTACTCGGTGATCTTTCCTGCAGGCTCAAGGCAAAAGATCTCAATGTTTGCCCCGGTATTTTTTTTGAACCGGATCCTGGCATTGATCACTTTGCTGTTGTTAAATACAAGCATGGTTCCTTCAGGAAGAAAATCAGCGATACGGGCAAAATGGCTTTCTTCTATCCTGCCTTTATTATACACCAGGAGGCGTGAAGCATCGCGGGACAAAAGCGGATGATGTGCTATTTTTTCATCAGGCAGGAGGTAAGTGTAATCCTGTATAGATATGTCTGCTGGGTTCATTGCTGGAGAAAGCTGGTTATTTCATTGGTCCATTTGGCCGTTTCTTTCTTGCATAAGGATTCGTGTGCGCTGTTCTCGTAGATCACAAGTTTTTTAGCACTGACGATATTCCGGAATATTTTTTCGGTTTCGGATTGGGTTACCCTGGCGTCGTTTCGCCCTCGCTGCAGCAGCACGGGGCATTTAATGGCCCGGGCATATTCATAAGGATTGTGGTTAAAGGCCCAGAATCCGTGGGTGGTGCCACCCCAAAAAGTGAGCAGGGTACCCAGGGGTTCCTCAGGAACATTCATAATCTTTAGTCTCCCTTTTACGGCATCGCTGAGCGATGCGAAGGGCATATCTAAGATTACCTTTGCGGGTGCCAGGGAATAATCAAAAATCGCTTTTGTGATGGTGGCGGCTCCCAGGGAAGCGCCAAACAAAATGATATTTTTCTCCCCTTTGGCTGCAATATGATCATAGGCCAGCTTGATATCTTCAGCCTCGTAAAAACCGATAGTACAGGTATTACCCCCACTTCCCCCGTGCGCCCTGAAATCCAGCAACAGGGTATTGTATTGCAGGGCTGAAAAAACCGCTGCTTCCTCCAGCATGGAGGACTTTTTACTCCCGTGGCCATGAAAGATGGCGACAGTGCCGCGTGCTCCCGGGACTGTTCTTTCCCAGGCTTCCAGTTTAAGGCCGTCGTTGCTGGTAAGGTAGGTTACCCGGAATGTACTATCCGGTTCCGGGTTCGGCTGCTTTGCGAAGTTGGCGCCTGTAAGTATCTCCCGGCTGATGTCCCAGGCGGTTTTATCAGCTTGTTTTTTTACAACTATTTCACCCGGATCATAAAAATGCGTGAATTTATAAGCATGGAAGAGAACAACCACGTTCAACAACACAAAACTCACAATCAGGCCTTTCCCGAGCTTTTTGGTAAATTGTTTCATAAAACTGTTCTCTAAACGTCAAAAATACTCCAATCAAAGTACAAACGGTAGAATTCGGATGCTGATATGCTTTAATTTTACGCTCCATTATTAAAAACTAATCATGATGCAAATATTTAAAAAACTGCCTCTGCTGGCCCTCTGTTTAATCACATTGAGTGCACTGGCACAACCTTCCCGGTTTGAATGGAAGGAGGCTACTTCCGGCGGGTACACATACAAGTATGTGACCAACGATCCTACGAAGGCCCGCTTTTATACCCTTAAAAACGGGCTGACCGTTATCCTGAGTGCCACCAACAAAGATCCGAGGATCCAATGTTACGTAGCGGTGAAAGCCGGTAGCAAAACCGACCCTGCTTCCCATACGGGACTGGCGCATTACCTGGAACACATGGTGTTTAAAGGAACAGATAAATATGGTACCCTGGACTGGGCCAAAGAAAAGCCGGAACTGGATAAGATCAGTGCATTGTACGAATTATACAACAAAACAACTGACCCGGAAAAGCGCAAAGAGATCTACCGCCAGATTGATTCCGTTTCGGGGGTAGCCAGCAAATATGCCATTGCAAATGAATACGATAAAATGATGAGCTCAATGGGTGCGCAGGGAACAAATGCCTTCACCTCATTTGAGCAGACCGTTTATACTGATGATGTACCTGCGGCTTCAATTGATAAATATCTCGCAGTGCAGGCCGAACGTTTTCGCGACCTTCAGCTGAGGATCTTCCACACTGAGCTGGAAGCGGTTTATGAAGAAAAAAACCGTGGCCTGGATACAGATAGCAGGAAAGTTTTTGAAAAATTATTCGCCGAGTTGTTTAAAAATCACAATTACGGGTTGCAAACCACGATCGGTACCATCGAACACCTTAAGAATCCTTCCCTGGTAGAGATCAGGAAATATTTTAATACCTATTATGTTCCGAACAATATGGGGATCATCATGAGCGGCGATTTTAACCCTGATGAACTGATCAAAAAAATTGACAAGGCTTTTGGTTACATGAAGAGCAAGCCTGTGCCAAAATACACATTCAAACCCGAAGCCCCCATAACCTCGCCGATCGTGGCAGAGGTTGTTGGCCCGGATGCAGAAAGTGTTGTGATCGGATTCAGGTTACCTGGCAACAAATCCAAAGATGTGTTGCTGGCTGACCTTGTTGGCCAGATCCTTACCAATGGTAAAGCGGGTCTGATGGACCTGAACCTGGTAAAAAAACAAAAGCTCCTGAGAGCAAGTGCTTCGGCTTTCACGCTGATCGACTATGGTATACTGTACATGAGTGGAAATGCCACCCAGGGCCAGTCACTTGAAGAAGTAAAGAGCCTGATGCTTGGAGAAATTGAAAACCTGAAAAAAGGAAATTTCGATGATAACCTGATCACTTCTATCCTCAACAACCTGAAGAAGACAACTATCCTGGCGTCGGAAACTTACGGCTCCCGTGCCAGCAACCTGATGGATGCCTTTACCAATGAGCAGGATTGGAAGAACCTGTTTATTGATGAGGCTGTATTTTGCCCATTGTGTAGACATGAGGCAAAGTCATCTAGTTGGTGGACTAAAGAGCAACTTGAACATGCTAAAGAAGAGGCAATTAAACATATACAAGGTAGGATTGACGCTGCCCTTGTTCAGGGTGCAAGAGAATTTAATTCAAGACAACCGGGGAATTCATTTATCAGCATGTCTATGTCTGTCAAAGGCACGCGGCCATATCATTACATGTTGCCTGTTCCTTCGATGGAAGAAATGCAATTAAAAGTACAATGCAAGGAATGCAATGCAAAATATGCTGTCGTCGGAAGCGCTTTTTTCTGTCCTTGTTGTGGACACAATTCAGCTGAAGAAACACTTGAACGATCTTTGAAGAAAATAGAGGACAAAATCAAGAATTTACCAACCATCAGAAAAGCAGTAGAACAAATTAGTAAGGATGAGGCTGAAACAACCTGTCGGTCTTTAATTGAGACAGGCTTAGGCGAATGCGTTGTAGCTTTTCAACGATTTTGTGAAGTGACTTTTATAAAACAATCACCAGGCACTAAAGTAAAGTTTAATGCTTTTCAGAATTTAGAGGTAGGCGCGGAATACTGGATTGATTTGCTTTCAGAAACATATCGTGACTGGCTTTCAGAAAATGAATACAAAGAATTAAATGAGTTGTTTCAAAAGCGACACCTACTATCGCATACCGAAGGAATAGTAGATCAGAAATATATTGATAAAACCGAAGATACCGGTTACCGTGTAGGGCAACGTATTGTGATTAAGGAAAAAGATGTTTTAAAATTAATCACGCTAGTGAAAAAGATCACGGACACTCTATGGGTGTTGAAGGACAAGCGCATAGGCGTGCTCGGGCTGGCGTTCAAGCAAAACACGGATGACGTGCGCATGTCGCCCGCAATTGACCTTTGCCAGCGATTGCTCAAGGAAGGAGCCATCCTTCGCGTGCATGATCCCAAGGCGATGGA
>JAKFCK010000701.1:0-11496 GCA_036676685.1 Chitinophagaceae bacterium
CCTGGATTTAGCTGTTCCCAAAAAGATTGTGATAACCATGCACCAAAAACCTGATGGTGATGCCATGGGGTCAACGCTTGGATTATTCCATTTCTTAAAACAACTGGGGCACGAAGTGGTAGTGATCTCGCCCACCAACTGGGCGGCATTTCTGAATTGGATGCCAGGTTGCCGGGAGGTGATGGATTATGAAAAAAACACCATCACGGCCAACCAGCGTATCGCTGCCGCCGATTGGATATTTTGCCTGGATTTTAACACACTGGGCCGTACAAAAAATATGGAGCAGCCCCTGATGGCATCGCCCGGTCAAAAAATACTGATAGACCATCACCAGGAGCCCCAGGTGGAAGTATTTGCTTACGGCGTGAGCGATACGGGTAAAAGCTCGACCGCAGAAATGGTGTATGATTTTATAGTTGATTCCGGGCACGCAGACCTGATTAACAGCGATGTGGCAGAATGTATTTATACGGGTGTGATGACCGATTCGGGTTCATTCCGTTTTCCTTCCACCAGTGCGAATGTGCACAAACTTGTTGCATTTTTAAAGGACAAGGGGCTGCAGCATAGTAAAGTCCATGAGGCCATTTATGATAATTTTTCCGAAAACCGGCTTCGTTTTATCGGGAATGTATTGCTGAACAGGATGGAAATATTTTACGAATACAATACAGCCCTCATTACTATCCCGGCGGCCGACCTGCTGAAATATGATGTGAAGACCGGTGATACCGAAGGACTGGTGAATTACCCGCTGAGTATCGAGGGGATCAAACTGGCGGCCATTATTATTGACCGGGGAGAAGAGCGCAAATGTTCATTCCGGAGTAAAGGCGATTTTGATGTAAACACCTTTGGCCGTACTTATTTTGGCGGCGGAGGGCATTTTAATGCAGCAGGTGGGCAAACCACGCTTCCGCTGGAGGAAGCAGCCAACCATTTTAAAAATGCCATGAAGGAAAACAAGGATAAACTTTACGCATATAAATTTTAAAAAATAAATAAACACAAAAACCAAATGAAAAAAATTTCTTTTGTAGCAGCCATTTCTTTGCTGGCTTTCAGTGCCTGTAAAGAGTCTTTCAAAAAAGGCGATAATGGTTTAGAGTATAAGATCGTTTCCAAGGGGAGCGGTGAAGTGATCCCTTATGGCCAATATATGCAAATACATGTGGCACAGTTCTACAATAACGGCAAAACGGATTCCTTGTTGTCAGATTCCCGCACGGGCCCACAAGGCAGCATGATAGAAATCCTGGATTCTGTGAACACACCGCCCCAGTATTACAAAATTCTAAAGCAACTGAAGAAAGGCGATAGCCTGGTGATCAGGCAGCTGACTGATTCCGCTTTCAGGGACAACATGGCCAGCATGCCCCCGTTCTTTAAAAAAGGTCGTTACCTGATTACAACAGTAAAACTGGAAGACATTTTTGCAACCAAAGAATTAGCTGATGCGGCAAGGGTGAAATCCCAGGAAGCGGCCCAGGTAAGACAAAAAGCTGCTGCGGCAGACCAGATAAAAAAAGATGATAAGATCCTGACAGATTATTTTGCAAAAAATAATATCCAGACCAGTAAAGGGGTATTAGGTACCTACGTGCAGATCCTTCAGCCCGGTACAGGCGCTACTATTGACACGGGCGTAGTAGTAAAAGCCAACTATACAGGTAAAACGATGGATGGCAAAACTTTTGATTCCAATACGGATCCTGCATTTAATCATATGCAGCCTTTGTTAGTGAATATGACTAATGATCCTTCTTTAGGTACTACCGTGATCCCCGGCTGGACGGATGGTTTCAAATTGCTGAACAAAGGAGCAAAAGCAAAATTCTACATCCCATCTTCACTTGCTTATGGCGCGCAGGGTGCCGGTGCAGATATCAAACCGAACAGCATCCTTGTATTTGATGTGGAGGTTTTAGATGTGTTGAACAGGGACCAGGCTGCTGCAGCTGCCGGCGAAGAGCGCAGGAAGATGGAAGAAATGCAAAAACGTTATATGGACAGCATGCAAAGGGCACAACCCCAGCAGGCACCACAACAAACCCCTCCGTCTAACTAAGAGGCAAATTGTATATAATTTTAAAAGGCTTTCCGTTGAGGAGAGCCTTTTATCTTTTTATGATGTTTTTGTGCACTTATGCGTTACTGTAAGCTGTTATGAGTGCCACGGCTTCCCTGGCCTGTCGGGGATCATGCACCCGCAGGATGTTGGCGCCATTGAGCAGGGCAATGGTATTTAATACGGTGGTACCGTTCAACGCTTCTTCAGCTGTAGTGCCGAGTGTTTTGTAGATGGTGCTTTTCCGGGAAAGACCCGCCAGTACAGGCCGGTCCAGCATCTTAAATACCGCCATGTTTTTGAGTAAGGTAAAGTTGTGTTGTATGGTTTTGCCAAAACCAAAACCCGGGTCAATGATGACATCATGGATACCGGCGATGCGGCATTCTTCCGTTTTTGCGATAAAAAAATCCAGTACTTCCCTCACTACGTCTTCATATACGGCTTGCTGTTGCATGGTATCCGGTGTGCCTCTCATATGCATACAGATATAAGGTACCTTTAAGGTAGCTACCATGGAGATCATGTCCTTGTCCATATTGCCGGTGCTGATATCATTAACGATTACTGCCCCCGCATTAACTGCGGCAGCCGCTACGGCACTATAATAGGTGTCTATGGAAATAAGGATACCCGGAAAGTGCAAACACAATAATTCAATCAGCGGAATTACCCTGTCCATTTCTTCCGCGGCGGAAATCCGCACGCTGCCTGGGCGGGTACTTTGTCCGCCGATGTCTATAATTTCCGCTCCTTCCCCAAGTATTGTTGATACCATCTTCATGTGCTCTTCCCCGCTACTGGCCAGGTAACCTTTGTAGAAAGAATCCGGGGTCACATTCAGGATGCCCATTACCACAGGCTTTTCAAGCGACACTAATTTTCCTTTGCAGTTAAGTGTATACATTCAAAGACTAGTTGTATTTTTGAATCAATACACAAATTTGCACTTTATTCATGAGCATTAGCACGATGACGGGGACGACCAACGAACAGTACGATAAGATTATTGAAAATTGCCGGCATACTTTTCTTCAAAAAACAGCGGATTACGGCACTTCCTGGAGGGTGTACCGGACCATCTCCGTGGCCGACCAGATCTATATCAAGGCCAGGCGTATCCGCACCATCCAGGAGAAAAAAATCCAAAGGATAGGGGATGATATACGGAGTGAATTCCAGGGTATCCTGAATTACAGCATCATTGGCCTGATCCAACTACAGGTAGATGATGAAGATAATGAGCAGCTGCCGGTGGAGGAAGTAAAAAACTATTATGATGACATTGCCCGGCGCGCAAAACAACTCATGGAAGATAAAAATCACGACTATGGTGAGGCATGGAGAGAGATGAGCCAGGAAAGTTTTGTAGACCTTACGCTGGCGAAAATTCTCCGGATAAAGCAGATCATCGCCAACGAAGGTAAGACCATTGCCAGTGAAGGTATAGATGCGAATTTTTACGACATTCTGAATTATGCATTATTTGCCCTGATCCTGATAGAAGAAGGAAAACAATAAATTTTTATGAAGATAACGGTAACGGTTGCCCGAATCCTGACCGGGTTGTTATTCATTTTTTCCGGCCTTGTAAAAGCTATTGACCCACGGGGCCTTGCTTATAAGATGCAGGAATTTTTTGAGGTATGGGGTAACTCGGGTTTCATGAAAGGAACCATGGACGCCCTCGGGCATTATGCGTTGGGATTCTCCATCGTCATGATAACGCTGGAAGTTGTGGTGGGCATGGCCTTATTATTGGGCTGGCAGAAAAAAATTACCACATGGATACTGTTGTTGCTTATCCTCTTTTTTACTTTCCTAACCAGCTATGTTTTATTCAGCGGTAAGATCAAAGCCTGCGGATGTTTTGGAGATTGTATTCCCATCACGCCGGTACAGACTTTTACAAAAGATATCATCCTCCTGTTATTATCCATTCTACTCGTAAGTAACCAAAAATTGATCAGGCCGGTATTCAAGCCTTTTATGGGAGGGTTGTTTATATTGATCGTTACCATTGCCACTTTGCTGCTGCAATGGTGGGTGCTCAGGCATTTGCCACCCGCGGATTGTTTGCCGTACAAGAAAGGAAACAATATTCTCGAGTTAAGGAAAATGCCTGCCGGTGCAATCCCCGACAAATACGAGATGACATTTGTGTATGAAAAAAACGGCGAACAAAAAGAATTTACCACCGATGCTTTACCGGACAGCAGCTGGAACTTCGTGGACAGGAAACAAAAGCTGGTGACGCCCGGAAAAAATAATATCCCTGTTATCAACGACTTTTCTTTTACCAACGAAAATGGAGAAGAGGTTACTGATAGTATATTGGGGCAACAAAGGATTTATTATTTATTGTTCATCAAAACGCTTGACAACCTACCCAGGGATTTCCGGGAGGATATTGATCTGGCTACAAGCGCCAAAACGGCGGGTATACCCTTTTATATCATTACGGGACAAAGGGATGCTGCAGTGAAAAGGTATAGTGGCCTTTTAGCTTCTTCTCCTGCAGCCGGCAATGTTATCCTCACCTGCGATGCCACCGCGATAAAAACCGCAGCCAGGGCAGACCTGGTGTTGTATCGTATGAACGGGCCCGTAGTGGAAGACAAATGGGGCTGGGCGGATTTTGACGATGTGGAGGTAAGGTAAACGACAGACAGTAGAAGGTAGAAGGTTCAAAGTTCAAAGCTCTGTTCCACATTCGATATATTGATTGCAAAGGGCTAACGACCATGGACTATTTTCTACTCACTCACCACACATAAGATGTTCCTCGCAAAAAAAATATTTTACGCACTGCTGGTCCTGCTGGGGGTAGCAATTTTGGTCTTCATCATGTTCCAGGGTTTTGGTGATCCTGCAAGAATGATCGTGGGGCAAACCGGCGATAAAAAAACGCTGGATAATATACGCCGGGACCTGAACCTGGATAAGCCTAAGTGGAAACAGTTTGTGCTTTACCTGAATGATATTTCCCCTATTGCCATACACGGCAGAGAAGAGATCGTAAAAAAAGAACTGAAGGGTATTTTTATAGGCAGCGGTGAAAATCGTTTAGCCATTAAATGGCCTTACCTGGGCAGAAGTTACCAGACCAAAAAGCCTACACTCACCATACTAGCCGAGGCGCTGCCCGGCACCCTTGTGCTGGCAGTAACTGCGATGATCTTCGCCTGCCTGGTGGGAGTGGTGCTGGGTATCCTTGCGGCCGTTTATCAGAACACGTGGATCGATAACACAGCTGTGTTTAGCAGTATTGCCGGCATATCTGCGCCCTCATTTTTTATGGCGATCCTGGTGGCTTATTTTTTCGGGATAGTATTACATGATTACACCGGGCTGAATTTAACGGGAAGCCTCTTTGAAATTGATGAAGTGACCGGGGAAAAATACCTTGCACTGAAAAACCTGGTACTACCTGCCTTTACCCTGGGTATTCGCCCGCTGGCCATGATCACGCAGCTCACCAGGAGCTCCATGCTGGATACGCTTTCACAGGACTATATCAGGACCGCATATGCGAAAGGACTCAGCAGGAAAACAGTCATTTTTCGTCATGCGCTTCGCAATGCACTCAATCCCGTGATCACTGCAGTCACAGGTTGGTTTGCAGAATTACTGGCCGGCGCTTTTTTCATCGAGTATATTTTCGGGTGGAAGGGTATCGGGAAAATAACTGTTGATGCACTGGAAAAACTGGATTACCCGTTGGTGATGGGCGCTGTGCTATTCAGCGCGGTGATATTTATTATCATCAATATTTTTGCGGATATGCTTTACCGGGTGGTGGATCCGCGGATACGCGTGCAATAAAAAAGCCGCTGCAAAATGCAACGGCCCAATGATTTTAATTTTGATTTGATTAAGCTTCGCCTAAAACTACCAGTAAAGCGTAGATCACACCTGGTAACCAAAACAACAGGGTAAGCAAAAGGCTTATCCAGAATTTGTTGTTGATCTCACCCTGGTGCAGGTATACAGCCAATGGTGGCAGCAGGATAGCCAGGATAACCAGCAAAGTAGTGTTGGTGCTGGGTGCAGCGCCATTCTTTTGTTGGTGTTTGTAGGCTTTCAGCTCTTTTTTTGCTTCTTTGATCCTAAGTTTTCTCTCGCTGCGGGAAAGATTTTTAAACTCTGCCAGTGCAGCTTTTACTGTAGGTGCCTCAAGTGGGTTTGGTGTTGTCACCGGGTTACTTACAGCTGAGGTTGGAAGCACTGCAGCAGCGACTGCAGGGCCCGCGATGGTACTGATACACAACAGGACCATGATTGTTTTGTAAAGGATTTTTTTCATACAATTAGTAGTTTTTATTGATTAAAGATAGCCACTTTACGTATCTGTATTATAAAGACAAACTATATTTTTTTACAGTTACATATAAACCGGGGGTTCCACAGGAGTTACCGGCTCTGCCGATACGGGTTCCGACGGGGACTTGCGCTCACCGATCTGCTGCCGCCACATTGCATAATATAATCCTTTTTGCCCCAGCAATTCATTGTGAGAACCTGTCTCGGCTATCTTTCCTTTTTCCAGTACAAAAATAGTGTCGGCATACATTATAGTAGACAGGCGATGCGCTATGCTAATGATGATCTGCTTTTTTTCTGCGGAGATCTGTTGGATGGTGGCGGTAATCGCTTCTTCGGTGAGCGAGTCCAGGGAAGCTGTTGCTTCATCAAAAATGAGTATCCGGGGATCGCGTAATAACGCCCGGGCAATGGAAAGCCGTTGTTTCTCGCCACCCGATAATTTGGTGCCACCTTCACCCAGCACGGTATCCAGCCCTTTATCGCTTTTTAATAAATGATGGGAAGAAGATTTTTTTAAGGCTATCAGCATTTCTTCCTCCGTGGCGGCGGGCTTTATAAACTGCAGGTTTTGCCTCACCGTGCCGGCAAATAATTGCGTATCCTGTGTTACAAAACCAATCTGCCGCCTGATCTTATTATAACGTATATCCTTTACCGATACATCATCAAAAAAAATATTGCCGGAGAGAGGAGTATATAAACCTACGAGTAATTTCACCAGGGTTGATTTGCCGGAGCCACTAGGACCTACAAAAGCTATGGATTCACCTGTCCGCACTTTAAATGAAATACCATCGATCGAATTTTCATTGGCAGTTTTGTGTTTAAAAACTACATCCCGGAATTCGAGCGTCTCCACTTCGCCGAGTTCGATCGGTTCTTCGGGCCGCATTTCCACGGGTTTTTTCATCAGGGTGTCGAAGTTGTTGAGCGAAACCTCGGCTTCTTTGTAAGTCAGGATTATAGTGCCCAGGTCCTGCAGCGGAACAAAAATGATATTCATAATAAATTGCATGGAGATCAGTTCCCCGGGGGTGAGTACCTTCCTGAAGATGAGCCATAGCAATATAAATAATATGGATTGTTTCAGCAGGTTCAGGGTGGTGCCCTGCAGGAAAGTAAGGGTCCTCACTTTTTTTACCTTCTGCATTTCCAGGTCAAAAATGCTTTGGGTAAAGGTTTTTAGTCTTTTGATCTCGGGGTAGGTGAGGCCAAGGCTTTTGACGAGTTCAATATTTCGCAGGGACTCCGTGATGTTGCCGGACATGATAGAATTTTCCCTGAAGATCTTTTTTTGAATAGTTTTTATTTTTTTGCTCAATAAACCGGTTAACCCGCCCAGCAACAACACGCCGACAAGGAATACGGGAATCAATGCCCAATGCTTGGTAACCGCATACCAGATGAGGAACGCAAGTCCCACGAATGTGGATACAAGGATATTAATGAAATTGGATAGAAAATTTTCTGTATCTCTTCTGGTTTTCTGCAGGATAGACAGGGTTTCCCCACTTCGTTGTTCTTCAAATTCCTGGTAAGATAAACGGAGGGTCTGCTTCAGGCCATCATCAAATACGCTTTTACCAAATTTCTGAACCATCATCTTCAGTACATAATCCTGGAATGTGCGTGCAAGCCTTGCTGCAAGGGCCACGCCAACCGCCAGTAACAGCAACCATAAAATTCCCGTCACCAGTTCTTTTTCGGGTTTATTGCCGGGGTTCAGGGCATAGTTGTCGATGATCTTGCCAAAAATCACCGGGTCCAGGAAGGTAAGGCCCTGGGCGATCACGGCAAGTAAAATACAGAGGCCTGCCAATGATTTATAGGGCTTAAAATATTTCCAGAATAATTGCATAGTGTTTATTGCTCTTTGTAAGCTAACAAAAAAAACGGGCGTCATGTTTGCACCGGGTAAATCTATCTAAGCATTTGGTGTCGGTTAGTCATTCCTCCACCATTATATGTAACTTTGCCGGCAAAATCGAAGCCATATTTAAAAAATAAATTTTACTATGAAAGAAGTGTATATCCTCTCTGCCGTCAGAACCCCCCTGGGTAGTTTTGGGGGATCCTTAAAAGATATTCCTGCCACCAAACTTGGTGCCATTGCTATCAGCGGGGCGCTGGAAAAGGCTGCTATAGACCCATCGCTTGTGAATGATGTGTTGATGGGATGTGTGATGCAGGCCAACCTTGGCCAGGCGCCCGCGAGGCAAGCCGCAAAATTTGCCGGTCTGCCTGATTCGGTGAATTGTACTACGGTCAATAAGGTTTGTGCGAGTGGCATGAAATCCATCGCACTTGGGGTGCAGAGTATATTATTGGGAGATGCAGATATTGTTGTAGCAGGCGGAATGGAGAGTATGAGTAATGTGCCTTTCTACTCGGAAAACCTGCGTTGGGGAAATAAATATGGTAATGTGGCGATGTTAGACGGGCTTGCGAAAGACGGGCTTACAGATGTCTACGATGGAAAGGCCATGGGCAATGCTGCGGAATTATGTGCTTCTTCGTGTAACGTTAGCCGTGAGGAGCAGGATGCATTTGCAACAGAAAGCTATAAACGTAGCCAGGCAGCAGTTAACGGCGGCAAATTTGAAAATGAAATTGTTCCGGTTGCTATTCCGCAACGTAAGGGCGATCCTGTATTATTTTCGAAAGACGAGGAACCCTTTAATGTAAAATTTGAAAAAATTCCTGAACTGAAAGGAGCATTCATAAAAAATGGCAGTGTAACCGCGGCCAATGCTTCTACAATGAATGATGGCGCAGCAGCACTGGTATTGATCAGTAAAGAAAAAGCTGACGAACTGGGGCTTAAACCTATTGCAAAAATACTTGCTTACGCAGATGCCGAACAGGCCCCTGAGTGGTTTACCACCACGCCATCCCTGGCAGTACCCAGGGCGGTTGAAAAAGCAGGGCTTCAAATGAGCGATATCAGTTATTGGGAACTGAACGAAGCTTTTGCCGTAGTAGGAATTGAAAATTCCCGTCGCATGAAACTGGATCCTTCTACCGTGAATGTAAATGGGGGAGCAGTTTCACTTGGTCATCCCCTGGGTGCGAGCGGCGCAAGGATAATGGTTACACTGATCAATATTTTGAAACAAAATAACGCACGTTACGGCGCCGCAGGAATTTGCAACGGCGGGGGAGGAGCAAGTGCGATGGTGATTGAAAATTGCTAAGTGCTTGATTAACATTGTGTGGGAAATGTGGTTTTCCCACACAATGTTAATAAATATCCAAAAATTTTTTGGCTGAATATTGCTTTCCTTAATTTATAGTTTTATCTTGCTGCCTGTTACCGCCTGAGTAAATACATTTATATCCTCTCGAATTGCCTCTGACTTGAACCAAAATTCTGTTTTTTTTACATAACTGATCCTTTATCTTTCGATTTACCTCACCTCTTCTTAATCACATTATTGGACTCAATCCTTTATCTCCGAATTACCGTCTGGAATTCCTATGTTATAATGTGAAATCCCACTTTTAGCGTTTATCATTTTTATTGAAATCCTTAATTCTTAGAATTACCCGGCTTATCCATCCGCATGAGATTCCTATTTTTTATTTAATAAATTAAAATTTATGGAAGGTATCAATTGTACACTAAAAGAAAAGTACAATCACACCTACATTGGAGCACTTCATGTTTCATCTTTCTTTAGGAAGATGTTCATGAGTGTCTTTTTATTTTTGTGTGGTTTAACTTTTGTCAACACTGCCGGTGCACAGTGTGAAAATCTTTTTAACGTCTCCACCACCCGTACCTACGATCTTACCAGCAATAAGACTACGTACATATTTGCGGTGACCAATGTGGGGGCGCGAAACGCGCTAAGTCACTGGAGCCTGACCTACGATTTTTGTCCCGGCCAGGAACCGGTTTTCTTAAATGGCGCCAGCATTTCCTACTCTGTGAATGGGACCACCTACACAGACCTGGGCACGCCTAATTTTACGCGGGACCCAAGCCAGGACTGTTACACAGGTCCTGTTTTGAAATTTGATTTTGGCCGCGGAGGTATCGGAACGACTACTTATTACAAGTTAGTCGTTAACGGCTATTGGGTCGGTAACTTTTCAAATGTTGTTTTCAAATATGGGAAAAACTGCTGTACGCAGGCTTATCCCGGTACCAGGGTTTGTTTGGAAGAACCCGGTCCACCAGTATTACTATGTCCTCCCGGTGTGCTGGCATTAACCTGCAACCAGGCATTACCGTCACCTGACCCGGCTTCTATCACTGTGATCAGTGATTGCCCTGAAGGTGTGACAGTAACTTTTGTGGGAGATGTGTTGACAAGCACAGTAGGTTGCCTTGAAACATGGACCCGTACATACCGCGCCACCGACAGGTGTGGTGGTGTTACTGATTGTACACAAACTATTACCCGCCCGGTTGATAATGTGAAACCTGTAATTAATCTTACCCCGGCTTCAACCGTTCCGCTTCCCTGCAATCCGACAACGGCGCAGATCGAAGCAATTTTTGGCACAGCATCTGTAACCGACAACTGCAGCACCGGCTTAACAGCCACAGGTGTTACAGGACCTGAAACAGGAACTGGTTGCACAAGGACCGTAGCAAGAACCTGGACTGTAACTGATGCTTGCGGCAATACACAAACCGCTATGCAATCTGTTAGCTTCACAAGAGACACCCAGGCACCAGTAATTACTTTTGCAGTTGCTGGTCCTCTTCCTTGCAATCCAACCATGGCACAAATTGCCGCAGCGTTTGGTGCAGCAACTGTAACTGATAATTGCAGCACCGGCTTAACCGCTACCGGAACAGTAGGTGCTCCAACAGGAACAGGTTGTACAAGAACAGTAGTTAAATCATGGACAGTGACTGATGCCTGTGGTAACATAGGTACCAACACACAATCTGTGACCTACAACTTTGATCAGACCAATCCTGTTATAACACTTGCTCCTGCAACTGCGCTGGGTTGTAACCCAACCACGGCACAGATTGCCGCAGCGTTTGGTGCAGCAACTGTAACTGATAACTGCAGCACCGGCTTAACCGCCACTGGTACAGTAGGTGCTCCAACAGGAACAGGTTGTACAAGGACCGTAGT
>JAKFCK010000702.1:0-2918 GCA_036676685.1 Chitinophagaceae bacterium
AAAGACGGTGAAAAGATCCAGGTAAATGAATTGCTTTGCATCATTGGTCAACAAGGATTGAACGTGGATGAGATCCTCAACGGCATTAAGTCCGGCGGAGCCAAACAACCTACATCGCAGGACGCTGCTGATCAGCAAAAAGCAGAAGGCGATGTTTCAAAAGGTGGAACCGCAGGAAACATTCCGGCACAACAGGTTCCTTCCGGTGAACAACCAGCCAACGAACAACAGGTGGTTAATGAAGGAAGGATCTTCGCTTCACCACTTGCTAAAAAACTCGCACAGGAAAAAGGCATCGACCTCAAATATGTAAAAGGCACCGGCGACAACGGAAGGATCACGAAAACCGACATCGAAAATCACAAGGCTCCTGCTCCGGTCCAACAATCAACAGCTGGCAGCGCACAGCCTGCTGCAAAAGCATCCACTGCACCTTCAGGACAGGTATCTTTCGAGGAAGTGCCGGTTTCGCAAATGAGAAAGACGATCGCGAAGCGCCTTGCCGAAAGCAAGTTCTCAGCGCCGCATTTCTATCTCACCATGAGCATAGATATGGATGCAGCCGTGGCTGCAAGAGGCAGGATCAATGAAGTGAGCCCGGTAAAGATTTCTTTCAACGATATCGTTTTAAAAGCTGTGGCCGTTGCGTTAAAACAACATCCGAAAGTAAACAGCAGCTGGCTTGGTGAAAAGATCAGGATCAATCATCATGTGAACATTGGTGTTGCTGTTGCGGTTGATGAAGGCTTACTGGTTCCGGTGGTAAGATTTGCGGATTCAAAATCGCTGAGCCAGATCGCTGCCGAAGTAAAAGACTTTGCACAAAAAGCAAAGGATAAAAAATTACAGCCTGCAGACTGGGAAGGCAGTACGTTCACCATTTCCAATCTTGGAATGTTTGGCATTGAAGAATTCACAGCGATCATCAATCCACCTGATGCATGTATTCTTGCCATCGGTGGAATCTCACAGGTTCCTGTAGTAAAAAATGGCAACGTGGTAGCAGGTAACGTAATGAAGGTGACGTTGAGCTGCGATCACAGGGTGGTAGATGGTGCAACAGGAGCAGCATTTCTCCAGACTTTGAAAGGATTGCTGGAAGAACCATTGAGAATGATGGTATAATTTCCATACAAACGTATAATCAAGTCCTGCCCGAAAAGCAGGACTTTTTCTTAACACCAAGTTTGCGCATTAACTCAGAAATTTACCTGATGTATCGAACGATGCTCTTTATCGTGGCATGCTGCCTTGCTAACCAGGTTTCATCGCAGAACCTGGTAGGAAATAAAGGTTTCGAGGAAAGGAATGTTTGCTCAGAATATGAAGTAAAGTGTGCACCTGAAGCCTGGTTCTTTTATCCTGCTTACGTAGCAATATCTCCCTCGGAACCCGACAGCAATCATTACGAGGTGATAAAAATGGGTAAACGAAAAGAGGACTATACGATAGGCAATTATATCTATACAAAACTCTTCTGCCAGTTACTCCCCAACACAAGTTACCGCCTCAGTTTCCGGCTGCATATCCCTTACTACGATTTTGATTACCTGGATGTCTGGTTTGTAGACAGTGAACCGGGAAGGTCACGAAAAACATCAGTCTTTACTGCCAAACCTACCATCACCATTCTACCGGATAGTGTGAACGGCAACAAAAAAGGCTGGATGCAGGTAAGCTATACATTCAGGGCACAGGGTACGGAGCGGTTCGTGATGCTCGGTAATTTTCAACACCGGGCGTTGAAAAATGCAACAAAGAGTTCGCGGAAGAAATTCGATGTGCAATATTGGGTGGATGATATAGTCTTGCTGCCGGCAGATCCTTCAGTGGAAGTATGCCCTCAGTATGAAGCAATAAAAGACCAGTTGTACCGCAACAATGCAAGGCATCCTGCAAGGTTTATTGAAAGCGTTCGTGTTGACAGTTCACTTATTGTTAAGCCACCAAAAAAAGATTCGATCGTTGTTACACCGAAGAAAGATTCGGTTGTATCACCCGTGACTGTTCATCCAAAAACCGATACGCTTATCATACCTGATGTATTGTTTGAATTCAACAGCAGTAAACTAAACATGCGTTTTGCGAAGCGACTGGATAGCCTGGGAAGGAAACTTGGTTCGCTCAGCTACAGCAAACTGCTGATTGCAGGTCATACGGATAACGTTGGGTCAGATGAATACAATCTTGTGTTGTCTGCAGAAAGGGCTATCACGATCATGAATTATTTTGTTACAAAATTTAAGCTGAACACTTCGTTAATAGAAACAGCGGGTTTCGGGGAATCACAACCCAGGTCCACCAATGAAACAGCTGCAGGCCGGCAACAAAACCGGAGAGTTGAGATCATCATCTACTATAAATAAAAAACTCCTGGAGGCCAGGAGTTAAATAGAATTTAGAATCATAGTTTTTATGATTGTTCAGCATCACCTCCCCTGTCCTCTGATGGTGCTTCCATTGCCTGTGATGTGGAAGGTTCCTCAACTACAGGCTCGTTAGATGCTGCCGGAGCAGGTCTTGGCGTTTCATTCACTGTTGATGAAGAATTTGTTTTTGGTGCTGATCTTTTTGGCGTTGCTTTTTTTGCAGCTTTCTTAGGCGCAGATTTTTTTGCGGCTTTTTTTGGTGCAGCTTTCTTAGCCGCCTTTTTAGGAGCAGACTTCTTAGCCGCTTTTTTTGGCGCAGATTTTTTTACTGCCTTCTTCGGAGCAGGTCTTTTACCTGATTTTTTCGCTGGTGATTTCTTTGCAGATTTTTTTGACGCAGCTTTCTTCACTGCTTTCTTTACTGCCTTTCTGGGTGCTGCTTTTTTTGAAGATTTCTTAGCGCCTTTCTTTGCAGATTTTTTTGGAGCGGATTTTTTGGCGGCTTTTCTAGGTGCAGCTCTTCTCGCAGTTTTTTTTGCAGCTTTCTTC
>JAKFCK010000703.1:0-3455 GCA_036676685.1 Chitinophagaceae bacterium
CAGTTGGAACTGTCTGCAGGTTTTGGCGGAGGCATCGGCCTTACCGGTACGCTCGGTGTTACGTTCAATAACTTCTCGATCAAAAATATTACTAAAAAATCAAGTTGGGATCCACTGCCATCCGGAGATGGCCAGCGACTGAGCGCCAGGATTCAGTCAAATGGCCGGGCTTACCGGTCGTACAATTTTTCTTTCACTGAACCATGGTTAGGTGGCAGAAAAAGAAACTCTTTCAGCATAAGTTATTTCAATACCAAATACTCAAATGCATTTGATATTTACGGCCAGTATTGTAAATCATGTGGCGATACATCATATGTGAAAACTGTTGGTTTCGGGATATCCCTTGGTAAGCAGTTGAAATGGCCGGATGATTATTTTAACCTGATCTACTCCCTGAATGTGCAGCAGTACAAATTGCGCAACTACAATAATATTTTCCGTGGCATCAGCACCGGCAATTCTACCAATATCAGTTTAAAACTCACTTTGCTCAGGAATTCAGCTGGCCCGAACCCGATCTTCCCTACCAGCGGATCGAACTTTATGTTGAGTGGCCAGTTCACGCTGCCTTATTCTTCCTTTGGGATTACATCTCCTGCGGATAACCAGTACCGTTTGCCCGAATTCCACAAATGGCGTTTTAATGGCGAATGGTATGTCCCCATAGGCAAAGCAAAAGGAGCGGATAAAAACAGGCAGTTCATTTTAAAAGCAGCTGCCAAATATGGTTTCATCGGCAGATATAGTTCTAAACTGGGCATCTCGCCTTTTGAACGTTTCCAGGTGGGTGATGCCGGTTTGAGTAACACGCAGGCACTTTTAGGTTATGATATCATCGCGCACCGCGGTTATCCTGTATACAGCAACTCCAATCCGCGGATCAATCCTGATGGCATACAGCCTGCAGAATTTTTCACCATCTTTAATAAGTATACGGTGGAATTAAGGTATCCTTTCAGCACAAGTGCGAGTAGTACTATTTATGGTCTTGCCTTTTTTGAAGCAGCAAATGGCTGGTACGATTTCAAGAGTTACAATCCGTTTAAGTTACGTCGTTCTGCTGGTGTAGGTATGCGATTCTTCCTGCCTATGTTTGGACTGCTGGGCTTTGATTATGGTATAGGGTTCGACAGGTACGATGCTAACTCCGGGCTTAAAGGTGCTGCTAAATTTACGTTTATGCTTGGCCAGGAACCTGAGTAAAGCTTACCGGGTTAAATGGTTTATTTGTTTATTTGTAAAAAATATACTCATGAAAAAAGGTTTATTTATTGCCACCGTACTGTTCTTTGTTGCCCTCGGCAGCAATGCACAACGATATGCCGTTATTGATTCTAAATATATACTGGAAAAAGTGCCCGAGTACTCCGCCGCACAGAAGAAACTGGATGAGTTTAGCGGGCTCTGGCAACAGGAACTGGACCAGAAGCAGGCTGCAGTTGATAAAATGTTCAAGGATTACGATGCCGAACAGGTTATGCTCCCGGATAACCTGAAGAAAAAAAGAGAAGACGAACTGTACAATAAGGAAAAAGAATTGCGTGACCTTCAACGCAAACGTTTCGGCTTTGAGGGAGACCTGTTCAAAAAAAGACAGGAATTGATAAAACCCATACAGGACAAGGTATACAATGCCGTGCAAAAGCTTGCTGTGGATAAACAATACGATTTTATATTAGACAAAAGTGAAGGAATTACCGTTATCTTTGCCGACCCAAAACTGGATAAGAGCGAGGAAGTGCTCAAAAACCTGGGTGTTAAATAAAAGGTAATCGTTTGTTTTCATGCAGCAGATGTTATGAAAAATGAACCTTTAATCAATCATAACGACTACTAAATAAACAAGTTAAAAAACAACACAAACAAAATGATGAAAAAATTGATCGTAGCAGGTATTATGGCATTGGGAATCTTTACTGCATCTGCACAAACCAAAATTGGTTACGTGAATACTGACGAAATAATCGGGGTAATGCCTGAAGCTGAGAAAGCTGATGCAGTCCTGAAAGATTACCAGGCTTCATTATCTCAGCAGGGACAGGATATGATGAAAGATCTCGGCATTAAAGACAGTCTTTTTGTGAAAGATTCTGCTAAGCTTTCTGCCAGCATGAAAGAAATAAAAAGAAACGAACTGATCACTTTATACCAAAAAGTACAAGGCTGGCAAACGCAGGCACAGGAAATGTACCAGGCCAAAGCACAGGAAATGATCGCACCGATCAGGACCAAAGCCATGGATGCCATTCGTAACGTAGCGAAGGAAGCTGGGTACACCTATGTGCTTGACATGAATGCAGTAATAGTGGCCCCCCCGGGAGATGACATTCTTCCTCTTGTAAAAAGGAAATTAGGCATTAAGGATACACCCCCCCCCGCCGCTCCTAAAAAATAATAAAATACTACTATATTTTCAGAGCCTCTCTATTATTGAGAGGCTTTGTTATTTTTACAGGCATGAACACTACACCGATCGGGGTTTTTGACAGCGGCTATGGCGGTCTCACCGTCCTAAAAGAAATAGCCAGGCTATTACCACAATATGATTACCTGTACATGGGCGATAATGCCAGGGCACCCTATGGCCCACGCCCCTTTGAGCAGGTTTATGAATATACCCTGGAAGCAGTGAAGTGGTTTTTTGAACAGGGTTGCCCCCTCATTATTTTAGCCTGCAACACCGCCTCGGCTAAAGCCCTCAGGACAATCCAGCAAAAGGACCTTGCTAAGCTGGATGCCGAAAAAAGGGTGCTTGGGGTAATACGGCCTACCGCAGAAGTAATCGGGAAATACACGAAGTCTGGACATGTGGGTGTGCTGGGTACGCGTGGCACTGTTCAGTCTGCATCCTACATCCTGGAAATTGAGAAATTTTTTCCTGAATTAAAAGTTGAGCAGGAGGCCTGCCCCATGTGGGTTCCGCTGATAGAGAATAATGAATACCGCTCTGCGGGTGCCGATTATTTTGTAAAAAAACATATTGACCAGCTGTTGGCTGCCGACCCTGAAATTGATACCATACTATTGGGTTGTACACATTATCCTCTACTAAAAGACAAGATCAGTCAGTTTCTTACAAACGGCGCTGTCGTTGTGGAACAAGGTACAATTGTCGCCAAAAGTCTTGCAGCGTACCTTGATCGGCACCCGGGCCTTGCTGACACGTGCAGTAAAGGGGGTACTCGGGTGTTTTACAGCACCGGCGACACGACCGATTTTGACGCCCATGCAGGCGAGTTTTTCGGTGAACCCGTGAAATCCATCCATTTGCACCTGTAGCAGGGTTATTTTGTAAAAAAGTTGTCAAATCAGGGCTCATAATTCATGATTTTCCCCTACCTTCGCCGTCCTTTCACAATAAGCAGGGATGGTGCCCGGCTTGGAAATTCTAGAAACAATATTTTGTAAAGGGAAAATTTTAATAAAATGCCAGGAAAAAAAAGAACCTACCA
>JAKFCK010000704.1:0-3848 GCA_036676685.1 Chitinophagaceae bacterium
TTTTACCCGGAGGTGAAGGTTGTGATGGGTGGCGGGTTTCCGAATACCGAATTACGTTCCCTGTCGGATGCACGCGTGTTTGAATTTTTGGATTATATCACGTTGGATGATGGCGAAGCGCCGATTGAAAATCTCATTGCATTTATTGAAGGCACAAAAACTGTGGATGAATTAAAACGCACATTTATTTTACGGGAAGGAGTGGTGACTTATATCAATAACAAAAGCTGTAAAGATTACAAACAGGGGGAAGTGGGCACACCGGATTACAGCGATTTTTTACTGGATAAATATATCTCTGCTATTGAAGTGGTGAACCCTATGCACCGCATGTGGAGCGATGGCAGGTGGAACAAACTAACGATGGCGCATGGCTGCTATTGGGGTAAGTGCACATTTTGTGATATCTCGCTGGATTATATCAAACTCTATGAACCCATCGCGGCCGGCCTGCTTTGCGACCGCATGGAAGAAATGATCCAACAAACCGGGCAAAACGGTTTTCATTTTGTAGATGAAGCGGCACCACCTGCACTGATGCGCGCACTGGCCCTGGAAATTTTGAGAAGAAAACTGGTGGTAAGCTGGTGGACCAACGTGCGTTTTGAAAAAAGTTTTACAAGGGACCTGTGTTTATTATTAAAAGCCTCGGGCTGTATTGCTGTAAGTGGAGGGCTGGAAGTGGCATCAGACCGGTTACTCGAATTGATACAAAAAGGCATTACCGTAGCACAGGTGGCCAGGGTAAATAAACATTTTACCGAAGCGGATATTATGGTGCATGCCTACCTGATGTATGGGTTCCCTACACAAACGGCGCAGGAAACGATCGACTCTTTGGAGATGGTGCGGCAGCTATTTAAAGCCGGCATCCTGCAATCTGCCTTCTGGCACCAGTTTGCCATGACGGCGCATAGTCCTGTGGGCCTGGAACCGGCGAAATACAAAGTAACAAAAGAAACAGAAGCCGTGGGAACCTTCGCCAATAATGACATTGTGCATATTGACCCTACGGGTGCAGATCATGACAGCTTTAGTTACGGGTTAAAAAAATCATTGCTCAACTACATGCACAATCTTTGCCTTGATGACCCCCTGAATAAATGGTTTGATTTTAAAGTGCCCCGTACAACTGTGGCCCCGGACTACATAACAAAGGCACTGGATGATGATGAACTGCTTTCCTTTAAACCCAACGCAAAAATTGTGTGGTTGGGTAAAACGCCCACGGTTGAATATTTTACCCAATCCAAAAAAGGGATGCACAGGGAAATGGCCACGCTGAGTTTTACCGGTAAAACATCGGTGCAACAGATCCAGTTGTTAAGGTCCCACGCAGACTGGCTGCTGCCGCTGCTCGACAAATTATCTGTGCGCCATATGAAAACATGGACCATGCAGGAACTGGTGAATGATTATGAAGCCGCGGGCCTGGAAGACTTTGAATTGTTCTGGGATAACAAGCCGATGAGCGGGATGGGAAAGATGGGATTGCTGAGGGTGTAAGTAAGTAGAAGACCCCCGGCCCCAGCGGGAAAACCTGCCTAAGTGGTATGAAATAACCAGTGAAGTCCCCCTTTTGGTACATCCCGATTATTTCGGGAAGGGGGACAGGGGGTTCCTGACCCCGTTTCGTTTTCAACAAACGGGAATTTATGAACTCCAAATCGCTTATCTTTTTTAAAGCGGCTCATTATGATTGCTTTTTCGGGCATTTCACTCAGTCGCTTGTGGGCCAGCTTACTGGTATGAAATAACCACTGAAGTTCCCCTTTTGGTACATCCCGATTATTTCGGGAAGGGGGACAGGGGGTTCTTCAACCAACGGGGAATTATGAACTTCAAATCGCTTATCTTTTTTAAAGCGGAACATTATCATTGCTTTTTCTGGCATTTCATTCAGTCGCTGGCGTGGGCCAGGAGACCAGGCCGGCAACAACCTCCGGCGGTAAAACCTGCCTTACTGGTATGAAATAACCACTGAAGTTCCCCTTTTGGTACATCCCGATTATTTCGGGAAGGGGGACAGGGGGTTCTTCAACCAACGGGGAATTATGAACTTCAAATTATTTATCTTTTCTTCAGTGGTACTTAATCTTAGTAAAAAAATCAAAAATGCCATTAGCTAAAACCGCAGGCAAAACAAGAAATAAGACCCGCTGCATTTTTAAAAATTTAACCGGTCTTTTGTTTGCCCTCCTTACTTTACATTTTTCTTATGCTCAACCCACACCGGCGCAGGCTGTAAAATACGAGTGGCCCACTGATCCGCTCGTAAAAGAAAAGCTGGAACACTGGCAGGACCAGAAGTTCGGCATCATCATCCATTGGGGGTTATATGCGGTGCCGGGGATCATCGAATCCTGGGCGCTTTGTTCAGAGGGTTGGATAGAACGGGACAGCACTGTGGCTTACGAAGATTTTAAAACCTGGTATAGGGGATTGAAAAAAGAATTTAACCCTGTAAAGTTTAACCCGGAACAATGGGCAACTGTCGCAAAAGAAGCAGGGATGAAATACCTGGTGTTTACCACTAAACACCATGATGGTTTTTGCATGTTTGATACAAAAGAAACAGACTTCAGGATCACGGACGGCCCTTTTAAAAACCATCCCAAAGCCAATGTGACAAAATTTGTTTTTGATGCTTTTCGAAAACAGGATTTTTTGATCGGGGCATATTTTTCCAAACCAGACTGGCATAGCGAATATTATTGGTGGCCAAAATATGCAACGGCTGACAGGAACAACAATTATGATATCCGCAAATATCCCTGGCGCTGGGACCGGTTTAAACAATACAGTTTTAACCAGCTCAGCGAACTCCTGCAGCAATACGGCCCGGTAGATATTTTGTGGCTGGACGGTGGCTGGGTGAGGCCATTGGAAACGGTGAACGAAGAAGTGCTTTCCTGGGGTGCCCGCATTCCGGCATGGAGCCAGGATATTGATATGCCCCGGATTGCCGCGATGGCACGCCAGGCACAGCCTGGCCTATTAATGGTAGACAGGACCGTACACGGCCCCTACGAAAATTACCGCACACCGGAGCAGAAGATACCCGAACAGCAACTGGATTATCCCTGGGAAAGTTGTATGCCGCTCGCTAATAACTGGGGTTATGTTCCTGCGGATCAATATAAATCTTCCCGGAAAATAATTCATTCCCTCGTGGAGATAGTGGCCAAGGGGGGAAACCTGTTACTTGGCATTGGACCCAGGGCAGATGGAACACTGCCGGAAGAAGCTGTAATTAGAATGAAAGAGATCGGGGCCTGGTTAACCATTAACGGACCGGCTATTTATGGCACAAGGCCGGTAAACAACTACGTAGACGGCAGTACTTATTTTACGCAGGATAAAATACAAGGACGGAATTATGCCCTGGTTCTTTTACCGGACGAGCAGCCCATGCCGGCTGTAATCGAATGGAAAGGCAACCCCCCGAAAAAAGGAAGCAAAATGATATGGCTGCAAAGTGGTAAAGCTGTAAAATGGAAACAGGAAGGCGGCACAACAAAAGTATTTTTATCTCCCCCGGAAACTGCTAACCCTGCATCCTTAGCGGCGATCGTGCTGTCCTTTTTGCCGGAATGACAATGTTGTTTCTCCTCCTCCGCCTTGGTTCGTGGCACACGAAACCTATGGGAGAAATGAGAAAATGTTAAACGCCTTGGTTCGTGTCACACGAAACAAATGGAGATAATATCCGCCTTGGTTCGTGTCACACGAAACAAATGGAGAAAATATTATCTTCCACCACTATTCATCTGCGATGTTTTAAAGCCGGGGAAGGATATTTTTGTTTTTGCATAACTTATAACCGGAGTTTGGTAGGGAATAGTGCG
>JAKFCK010000705.1:0-22536 GCA_036676685.1 Chitinophagaceae bacterium
CTATCGTAGATAAAATGCTGATGGGCGGGCGCTTGTTTTATATCGGTGCAGGCACCAGTGGGCGGCTGGGAATTGTAGATGCCAGCGAATGCCCGCCTACTTACGGAGTGCCTTATGGGCTTGTGATCGGCATCATTGCCGGCGGGAACAAAGCCATTACAGAAGCCGTTGAGTTTGCGGAAGACGACACGGAACAGGGCTGGCTCGATCTTAAACAGCATAATATTAATGCAAAGGACGTGGTGATAGGTATTGCCGCCAGCGGCACTACCCCCTATGTGATCAGTGCCCTGGAAAAATGCAGGGAAAACCAGATTGTTACGGGGAGTATTTGTTGCAACCCGGACGCTCCCTTAAGTGCTGCTGCAGACCACCCGATCGAGGTAGTGGTGGGGCCGGAGTTTGTGACCGGAAGCACCAGGATGAAAAGCGGAACGGCACAAAAACTGGTGTTGAACATGATCTCCACCACTGTAATGATCCAGCTCGGCAGGGTAGAGGATAACAAAATGGTGAATATGCAACTTACCAACGATAAACTGGTGGACCGCGGGGTAAAGATGGTGATGAACAACCTGGACATTTCCGACTATGCGCTTGCCAAGAAATTACTGCTGCAACACGGCACCGTAAAAAAAGCTATAGAAAATTACCGCTCCTAAAATTTTATTGCTATATATATAAGAATGTTTTAAATTGGTAGTCCATTCCTTAACAATTTTAAAACGCACTTATGAATCTAAAATTTTTACTCTCCGCAACTTTTTCCCTGGGTGCGCTGGTTACAACTGCGCAAAACAGTAACAAGGCTTTTGCCATTACCGGAGATGGCAACCAGGATCATCTATGGATGAGTATACGCCAGGTTGATCTAACCACAGGGCAACTTTCCAAAAATATTTTTCAAAGAAGTAAAACAAACTTTGTACTTACTGACGTAAATACGAAACAAACCATCACACAGGCCAATCCAAATTCCAATATATATATGTCCAGGGAATATCCTACCGGATCCCTTGTGGCGGCTGCAGCATATGACAGCCGTAACAACAAACTTTTCTTTACACCGATGCGTGTGGGAGAGTTGCGCTGGATAGACCTGGATATCAAAAATGAGACACCTAAGTTTTATACCATGACCAGCGAGATCCTGAATTTCGGGAACAACCAGGATGAAGCAAATCATATCACCCGCATGGTAATAGCAGCTGACGGTAACGGGTATGCGATGACCAACGATGGTAATCATTTTATCAAATTCACTACGGGTAAAAAACCGGTAATTACCGACCTGGGCAACCTGATCGATGCGGAAAGTAATAACGGCTTGTCTATTCATAATAAGTGCACCAGCTGGGGAGGAGATATGCTGGCCGACGCTTTCGGAAAGTTGTATGTGATCTCTGCGAACAGGAATGTTTTCGTTGTAGACATTAATTCAAGGATCGCTACGTTTAAAGGTACTATTACCGGGTTGCCAGGCAACTACACGACCAATGCCGCAGCTGTAAATACAGATGGGGATATCGTAGTCGGAAGCGCCAATGTTTTTGATGGCTATTACACAGTAAAATTAGCCGACCTTAAAGCCACTCCTTTGGAGGGCTCCGATAAAAGCTATAATGCATCAGATATGGCTAACGGAAATTTCCTCCTGCAGAAAGAAGCCAATGAGGCCAGGAAGTATGATGTAACCGCAGCACCATTATTAGATAATGCTTTCAGCAATTCTGATAAAAGGGTATTTCCCAACCCGGTGACGACATCAACTTTTTCTGTGTTGTTTGACGGTTTCAAAGCGGGCACCTATAATATAATATTAACCGATCTTTCCGGCCGCAATATGCAGTCGCAGAAAACAACGATCGGCAAAGGCACACAAAAAGAATCTGTAAATCTTAAAAGTATGCCTGCAAAAGGAATGTATATGGTGAAAGTGTATGATGAGGCAAAACAGGTTGTGTTTACAGAAAAAATCGTGATTCAATAAACTTTATTCGAGGGTTAATAAGCGAGGCTGCCGAAAGGTAGCCTCTTTTTTTTTTGACTACAAATTGGACATTTTTCAGGAAATTTGCCGGAGGGGAATTATTAGCCCTTATTGAATAATTTTTTACATGCAGGATATTGAACCATATTATAACTGGAGGCACCTGTACACAGCGGAAGACGATAAGCTGTCACCTTTCTATGGGCGTACCTATAGTGAATTCGAATTTTCCCAGACACTCTATAATTATTATATACACCCACAGTGGGACGATTTTGGCAGCCGCACCTTGTATATGAAGATCCTGTATATCGATTATGATATGGGTTTTGCGATCATAGAATTATTGGGGGAATGGAATGACGCCATTGAAAATGACATTATGACCATGAGACGGGATATCACGGACCTGTTGTATAAAAACGGGATAACAAAATACATCCTGATCAGTGAAAACGTGTTGAACTTTCATAGCAGTGACGACAGTTATTACGAAGAATGGCACGAACAGCTGGAAGATGATAACGGCTGGGTAGTGATATTAAACCTCCCCGAACAAAGCAAATATGATTTCAGGAAAGCCAGGCTTACCAACTACATCCATTTCCTGGAACTGCTTCAGTGGCGCACTTTGAAGCCTGAACACCTTTTCAGTGCTATTGACAACGAGCTCATGAGGCGGATAGAATAATGCGCTTTACATGCTGGCGGGGCACAGGTAAATAAAAATTTTAATTCTATTAACACCAACCCTTAATTTTGCAGCACCATTATTTACACTATTCTCACACTTATGACCTGGAAGCAGCTTTTTACATCTTCGATTGGAAAAAAAATTACAATGGCTTTCACCGGCCTTTTTCTTAGCCTTTTTTTGATCATACATGCAGGCGTTAACTCCAGCATCTTTTTAAACGACGGTGGCGAAACCTTTGAAGCTATAGCTCATTTTATGAGCCATAACTGGATCGTCCGTTTCCTGGAGATAGGGTTATTTGCAGGTCTTATCGTGCATGCCGTGCAGGGGCTCATCCTGTGGAAGCAGAACCGGGAAGCCCGGCCTGTCGCTTACCACACCAACAAAAACGAAAAGAACAGTACATGGTACAGCCGTAGCATGGGGATACTGGGCACTTTATTACTGCTGTTCCTGATCATGCACATTTCTCATTTTTTTATCGGCACCAAAGTGGCTTTGTATAGCGGAGACAGGGAACACAGCCTTTTCAGTGAAATGAAACTAGTCTTCAGTGTATGGTATATAGTGGTGGCTTACCTGCTTGGCCTTATTGCATTATTCTGGCACCTGCTTCACGGGTTCCAGAGCGCCTTCCAGACATTTGGCCTGAACCATAAAAGATATACGCCAATTATAAAGGCTGCCGGGTTTGGATATACTGTTATCATCTGTATTTTATTTGCATTGATGCCAATAGGAATATATTTTGGCTGGATTGCTTAATGCGCCTATGAACCTAAGCAGCTTTTCGCTGTTATCTTAAGATACATTAATAAATTAATTACCATATTATGGCATTAGATGCAAAAATTCCAGCTGGTAAAATGGATGAAAAGTGGAGCGATTATAAAGGGCACGTTAAACTGGTCAATCCTGCCAATAAGCGTAAACTGGAAGTGATCGTCATCGGTACCGGCCTTGCCGGTGCATCTGCAGCTGCAGCGTTGGGCGAAATGGGATACAAAGTAAAAGCATTTTGTTTCCAGGATAGCCCAAGAAGAGCACACAGTATTGCAGCCCAGGGAGGTATAAACGCTGCTAAAAATTACCAGAATGACGGTGATTCGGTTTTCCGTTTATTTTATGATACAGTAAAAGGTGGTGATTACCGCGCAAGAGAAGGTAATGTGCACCGCCTGGCAGAAGTAAGTACAGCTATCATTGACCATTGTGTGGCACAGGGTGTTCCTTTTGCAAGGGAATATGGTGGTTTATTGAGTAACCGTTCATTCGGCGGTACACAGGTGCAGCGAACATTTTATGCAGCGGGTCAAACAGGGCAACAATTATTACTCGGCGCTTACAGTGCGCTGGAAAGACAAGTCGCCCTGGGCAACGTAACGCAATACAGCAGGCATGAGATGCTGGACGTGGTAATGATCGATGGAAAAGCCCGCGGCATTATCGCCCGGGATCTTGTTTCAGGTAAACTGGAGCGCCACTTCGGCCACGCGGTACTGTTATGTTCCGGTGGTTATGGAAACGTATTTTACCTGAGCACAAATGCTATGGGCAGTAACGTAACCGCCGCCTGGAAAGCCCACAAGAAAGGAGCGTTTTTTGGCAATCCATGTTTCACGCAGATACATCCAACCTGTATTCCCGTGAGCGGAGACCACCAGAGTAAACTTACCCTGATGAGTGAAAGCCTGCGTAACGACGGCCGCATTTGGGTACCAAAAAAACAAAATGACACAAGGAAAGCTATAGATATACCGGAAGATGAAAGAGATTATTACCTGGAAAGACGATATCCGGCTTTTGGTAACCTTGTGCCAAGAGACGTGGCCTCACGTGCTGCCAAAGAAAGATGCGACGCCGGGTATGGAGTAGGTACAACCAAAATGGCGGTATTCCTGGATTTCGCTGATGCTATAAAACGATATGGAAAGATAGAAGCGGGTAAAACCGGTGCCAACCTGGATGATGCAGGCATTATTAAGTTGGGTAAAAAAGTAGTAGAGGAAAAGTATGGTAACCTGTTTGAAATGTATGAAAAGATCACGGGCGAAAATCCTTACGAAATGCCGATGCGAATTTACCCTGCCGTGCATTACACCATGGGCGGTCTTTGGGTAGATTACGAATTACAGACAACTGTTCCCGGGTTGTATGCACTCGGTGAAGCAAACTTCAGCGACCACGGGGCCAACAGGCTGGGAGCCTCTGCGCTGATGCAGGGCCTAGCGGATGGTTACTTTGTGATCCCATACACTTTGGGCAACTACCTTGCAGATGAGATACGCACCGCAGCAATTTCCACTGATCATATTGCTTTCCGGGATACTGAAAGAGCCGTGAGCGAACGGATCAACAGACTGATGAGCATCAAGGGCACAGAAACCGTGGAAAGTTTTCATAAGCGTTTGGGAAAGATCATGTGGGATAAATGTGGTATGGCCAGGAACGCAGAAGGATTGAAACAGGCGATCCAGGAAATTCAACAACTGAAAAAAGAATTCTGGAACAATGTGCGTATACCCGGTGAAGTGAATGAAATGAATCCCGAACTGGATAAGGCGGGCAGGGTTGCAGACTTTATAGAACTGGGCGAACTGATGTGCCTCGATGCGCTGGAAAGAAACGAAAGCTGTGGAGGACACTTTAGGGAAGAAAGCCAGACAGAAGAAGGAGAAGCAAAAAGGGATGATGAGAACTACAGTTATGTAGCGGCCTGGGAATTAAAAAGCGACGGCAACTGGGAATTGCACAAAGAACAATTGGATTTTGAAGTAGTGAAACCTACACAAAGA
The DNA here is from genome assembly GCA_036676685.1 of Chitinophagaceae bacterium. Classification (GTDB taxonomy): domain Bacteria; phylum Bacteroidota; class Bacteroidia; order Chitinophagales; family Chitinophagaceae; genus Ferruginibacter. The sequence goes on from JAKFCK010000705.1 coordinate 5,483, forward strand.
AGTTATAAATAGCCCCCAACCCCCTAAAGGGGGCTTCGGGACTCATCATAAAAGCTCTTTAAATTTAATTATAATCTAAAAATAAGTTCCCCCTCCAGGGGAACAGGGGATTGGAATTATGGAACACTATCACATGAACTTAACGTTAAAAGTCTGGCGCCAGAAAAACAGCCGGGAAAAAGGCAACTTTGAGACCTACGATGTAAAAGACATCTCTTCTGAAATGAGCTTCCTGGAAATGTTTGATGTGTTGAACGAAAAACTCATCGGTGAAGGCAGGGAGCCAATCACTTTTGACCATGACTGCAGGGAAGGTATTTGCGGAGCCTGCAGCATGTATATAGACGGTCAGCCACACGGCCCCTGGCAACAAAATACAACCTGCCAGCTGCACATGCGTGCTTTTAAAAACGGCGATACTATCGTGGTAGAACCATGGCGGAGCAAAGCTTTCCCCGTTATCAAAGACCTGATGGTTGACCGTGCAGCTTTTGACCGCATCTTTCAGGCGGGTGGGTTCATCAGCGTGAATACCGGTAATGCTGTTGATGCCAATGCCATACCGATCGATAAAAAAAATGCAGACGATGCTTTCAACGCTGCTGCATGTATTGGATGTGGTGCATGTGTGGCTACCTGCGTAAACGGAAGCGCAATGTTGTTCGTAAGCGCCAAAGTTTCCCAACTCGCCTTGTTACCGCAGGGACACCCGGAAAAAGAAACCAGGGTGTTGAATATGGTTGCCCAAATGGATAAGGAAGGATTTGGCAACTGCACCAACACCTATGCCTGTGAGGCGGAATGTCCGAAAGGAATTTCCGTGGCCAACATTGCCCGGATGAACCGGGAATACCTGCATGCCGGACTGAACAACGAAGATTAAAAAATATTTATACGTTCTCCCAAAACCTTCTCCGTGCAGAAGGTTTTTTTTTGCAGCAGAATCGTTGAAACAGGCATCTTGAATAATAGTACTAATTTTAATTCGTTATAACTGATATTATAAATTTGAGTGCCAAAAAGATATATGTACTGCTGCTTACCCTTTTGTTTGTGCAAATCACACATGCACAAAACCTACCGGGCCAGTTATCCAATCTCAGGAAAAAACTGATCAGTACAACAGAAGGCAGTATTATACTGGATACCCTGAGTATTGCTCCCAATACTTTTTTCATAGAAAATATTGACCTGGCTACTTATCGCCTCGATGAAATAAACGCCACGCTTACCTGGATCGTGAAACCGGCCGCAACATCCGTGTGGGTGAATTACCGTGTGTTTCCTTTTAAACTGAATGCGGTCAGCAGCCGGTTTAACTACGACAGCATCAGGAATAATTTTTTAGCCGAAAAAGCGCCAAGGGTAAGGACGGGCGCTAAACCGGTAAATCCTTTTATGGATTTTGGTGGGCTTCAGTCTGAGGGAAGTTTTGGTCGTTCCATCTCCTTTGGCAACAGCCAGGACGCTGTGGTAAATAGCAGTATGAATCTACAGTTGAATGGTTTTATTGGAGACAGCCTGGAACTCACGGCAGCTATTACGGATAATAATATCCCCATTCAACCTGATGGCAATACCCAGGATCTCCGGGATTTTGACCGCATCTACCTGCAGGTAAAAAAGAAAACCTGGCAGGCCAATTTTGGAGACATCGACATCAGGCAGAGCAAAAATTATTTTCTTAACTTTTATAAACGCCTGCAGGGCATTTCTTTTATTACTGACAACAAACTGGGTAAAAATATTGATAATTCACTGCTCGTAAGCGGGGCAATTGCAAAAGGTAAATTCACACGGAACGTGATAGTAGCGCTGGAAGGCAACCAGGGCCCCTACAGGCTGCAGGCCGCAAACAATGAACTCTATTTTGTGATCCTGGCCGGAACGGAAAGAGTGTTTATAGATGGTATCCTGATGCAGCGTGGAGAGGACCAGGATTATGTGATCAACTACAATACAGCTGAACTCACGTTTACGCCAAAACGAATGATCACCAAGGACAGCCGCATACAGGTAGAATTTGAATATGCAGACAGGAATTTTCTCAACTCACAACTTTATGCCAGTAACGAAATGAAGGTGGGGAAAAAACTGGCTGTGAACATTGGCGCCTATTCCAATTCCGATGCAAGAAATTCTGCAATTGACCAAACCCTGGACAACACCCAAAAACAATTCCTGGCGGACGTAGGGGATAGTGTTGCCCTTGCTTATTATCAAAATGCAGTGAGAGATACCTTTGCTGTAGGGAAAATATTGTACCGCAAACAGGATACGTTATACAACCTTAACGTTCATGACACAATTTTTATCCAATCGGCTAATCCTGCTGACACGTTGTATAATCTTTCCTTCACTTTCCTGGGGCCGGGAAAAGGTAACTACCGGCAGGTGCTGAACGCGGCAAACGGACGTGTGTTTGAATGGGTGCAACCGGATATCAATAACCAGCGCCTGGGGGATTGGGAGCCCGTTACGCTCCTTGTGACACCGAAAAAATTACAGGTGTTTACTGTAGGCACACAATACCAGCTCTCGTCCAGGATGAAATTAATTACTGAAACAGCCATGAGTAATTATGATGTGAACCTGTTCTCCTCAAAAGATAAGGCAAATGATAACGGGTTTGCAACAAAGTTCCTGCTGCAATCAGATGATGCCAGGTTAAAGCTGGGCAGCCGCAACCTGCTGATGCAAACAACTATCGGTTACGAATATGTGCAACGAAGATTTAAACCGCTGGAAAGATTACGGAATATTGAATTTAACCGTGACTGGAGCCTGGACTACTACAGGTTGCCTGCAGATGAACATATCAGCAATGCGGCCGTGAAGGTTACCGACAAAAAAGGTAATGCGCTGCGTTACGAAATTATAAATTACAGGCGCAGCGATAATTTTAATGGCTGGCTTCAGCGGTTAAATCATTACTCGGAGTATAAAGGATTCAAATTTACCAACATCATTTCTTACACCCGGATTGATGAACTCCTCAATGAAGGCAGTTTCCTTCGGCCAACCCTGGATATTAAAAAAGAATTAAAAAAATGGAAAGGGATGGAAACCGGTTTTAAATATACCGGTGAGCACAACCTACTACACAATAAGGCCACTGATACCCTTGTGGCCACGAGTTTCGGTTTTAATATTTACGAGTGGTACCTGAGAAGTAACCAGCAAAAACTCAATAAGTGGGGGCTTTCGTATTTTATGAGAAACGACCTGCTTCCCTCAGGGTCTGCATTACAATCCGCAGACAAAAGCAACAACTTCAGCTTTTTTACAGAACTGCTGAAAAATGAAAAACACCAGCTGAAATTTAACCTTACTTACCGTGACCTGCAGGTAGATAATCCACTACTGAGCCGGCAAAAAGCAGACAATAGTATCTTAGGTAGAACAGAGTATTACGTAAATGAGTGGAAAGGATTTCTCACGGGGAATGTGTTATATGAACTGGGTAGCGGGCAGGAACAGCGGAGGGAATTTTCGTACGTGGAAGTACCGGCAGGGCAGGGACAGTATACCTGGATTGACTATAACGGCAATGGCATTTCTGAACTGAACGAATTTGAAGAAGCACTTTTCCAGGACCAGAAAAAATATATTCGTGTTTTTTCGCCTTCCAACCAATATGTAAAAGCCAACTACCTACAGTTCAATTACAGTTTTAGCTTAGATCCAAAAACCATCGTTAAACCGGCATCAGCCACCGGATTGAAAAAAATATTTGTAAGAAGTAATACCAGTTCAGCCTTACAGATCAGTAAAAAAGTGTTGAGTGATGGCAATTTTCTTTTTAACCCGTTTGATAAAAAACTTGTAGACACATCACTGATCACACTTACCTCGTTTATCTCCAACACCTACTTTTATAACCGCACCAGCACTAAATGGGGCCTCGAATTTACCCATAGCCGGTCCTCCGCAAAGTCGCTGCTGGCCTATGGCTTCGAGAGCAGGAGCCTGGATAACCTGGGTGGTAAATTGCGGGTAAATTATAAAAGGAACATCGTCGGTAACCTGGTGATCAGGCAGTCGGAAAATACCCTGAACACGAGTTCTGTAAAATTTGATAACCGCAATTACAAGATCAACAATTATTACGTGGAGCCCAATATTTCCTACGTATATAAATCCAACCTGAGGGCAACACTTGGATATGCCTTCAGCGATAAACGCAACCGGATAGATTCTATGGAGCGCTCCAGTAATAATGCGATTAAGGCAGAGATAAAATACAATACGCTGGCGAACAGCAGCATCGTGGCCAAATTTACTTACGACCAGATAGCCTTTAAGGCATACCCGGGAGCAACCAATACCACCGTAGGGTACATCCTGCTGGACGGTCTGCTGCCCGGCAAAAATTTCCTGTGGAACATAGAATTTACCAAACGTATTGCAGGCAACATTGAAATGAGTATCAACTACGAAGGCCGGCAGCCTGCTTCCTCCCAGGCAGTGCATATTGGAAGAGCGGCAATAAGGGCCTTATTCTGATCACTGTATTACCGTTGCAGTTGTGCTAAAAGTATGCTGGCAGCCCATGATTGTTAAACCATCCCTGCAAACCTTATTCGTTACCGCGATTTTCTTAAATTGGGTGCTAATCTTGAAATATGAAAAAAATAAGTATCCTTTTCGCACTTTTCATAAGTGTACAATCCTTCGCCCAGGAAAACTATTGGCAGCAAAAAGTGTATTACGACATTGATGTAACGCTCAATGACAAGGAAAAAGTTTTAACCGGAAAAGAAACGATCGTCTATAAAAATAACTCCCCTGTTTCCCTTGATTTTATCTGGCTTCACCTTTGGCCAAATGCCTACAAAAATGACAGCACAGCTTTGTTTCGCCAGATATCATCAGATAAGTCAAGAAGCAAAAAATTAGGAAACCGTACACCGGGGAGCATGGAAGGCCTGTCATTCCTGGTGAATGGTAAACCTGCTACCACAGCGGCTCACCCGGTTCCGGGAAACATCGACATTATAAAACTGAATTTACCGGATCCGCTAAAACCCGGCGACTCGGTGACCATCACAACACCCTTTACGGTAAAGTTACCTGCCTACTTTTCACGTTCGGGTTTTGCTGATGGAGAATTTATGATTTGCCAGTGGTACGTAAAACCTGCAGTATTCGATAAGGATGGATGGCATGAAATGCCCTACCTGGATATGGGCGAGTTCTACAGTGAATTCGGCGATTACAATGTAAACATAACCCTGCCGGCTGAATATGTAGTGGCCGCCACGGGCAACCTTCAAAATACCGATGAGCTTGCAATGTACAAATCCGTCGGCCAACAAAACAGTTCAGACAGGAACGGCAAACCCGTGTTGTATGTGCCAAAGGATAAAATGGCTTCCAAGACCCTGAATTACACCGCCACTCATGTGCCTGATTTTGCATGGTTTGCCAAAAAGGAATTCGTGATCCAGTACGACACCATCAAGTTAAGTTCGGGGAAGGTAGTAGATGCATTCACTTATTATTACAATAATAAAAGCCCTTTATGGAAGAGCAGTATTGATTACGTAAAAAACGCTGTGCATTTTTACAGCAATGCTATAGGCAATTATGATTACCCGGTTGTGCAGGCCGTGGAAGGGCCAAAAAATAATTCAAGCGGCGGCATGGAATACCCGATGGTCACACTGATAACCAGCCCCGATGCAAAAGCAGAAAGCCTGGATGCCGTGATTGCCCACGAAGTTGGACATAACTGGTTTATGAGTATGCTGGGGAGTAACGAACGCAAACATACCTGGCAGGATGAAGGATTAAATACTTATTACCAATTCCGGTATGAAGCAGAAAAATACCGGGGGAACATGATCTTCGGTGCAGTGATACCGCCAGCCGTTAAAAAACTACCTGTGCAGGAATTCCAGGGGGCTATTTACCGGGCCGTACACAATATCCCCATGAATGCTGCTATTGCCACGCCCGCCACGGAGTTTAAAACTTCGGATGAGTATGGTTTGATTTCGTATATAAAAACAGCCTTGTGGATGTACATGTTGGAAATGTCTGTTGGCAGACAAAAAGTAGATGAGGCTTTTAAAAATTATTTCAATGAATGGAAGCATAAACATCCACAGCCAACAGATATGAAAAATAGTTTCGAAAAAACTATTGGTGGAAAACTGGATTCGTTTTTTGGCTTACTGAATAAGGAAGGCAAACTAGAGTAGGGCTATGGTTTTTTAGCATTGCCTGGTCCATTTTTGCATTCATCAACATTGGTTAACTTCTCCCTGCTGTAATGACTATCATCGAAAAATAGCTATAACGGGAACACTGTAAAAAATAACGGCTAACGATATGGTGTAGCCGTTATTTTTAAATACCGATGGCTTATAAAACCAACACTGTGCGTGTTGTAATTATTTTGCCAGCGGCATCCCGAATTGAGATACGGTAATTACCTTTTCCATGATGGCTGATATCAACCGGCATCATGCTGTAGCCCGTAACATTTGAAAATGTTCTTGTCAAAATCCGGGCTCCTTTGTTATCATAAACTGATATCACATTTGTTGTAGCCGATGCATTGTAATAAGTAACATTGAATTGGCCGCGGTTAGGATTAGGATAAATAAACAATCCCGCACTAGCAGAATCTGAAATGTTCACAATGGAAGAAACACTGCTACAGCCTTCACTATTTACAACCCGCACGGAATAATCACCACGTTTATCAATCGTTACCGGAAGGGAGGCGCCTGTGGTACCGGGAACGGGCACCCCGTTCCTATACCAGGAGTACGTGACGTTTCCGGGGGCTGAGGCATTCAGGGTAGTGGTAAGGCCGGGATACAACCTTGTGTATGGGCTTGCTGCCAGTGTTACAGCAGGAAGTGGATTTACATTTACCGTAGCTACTGCTGTGGTAAGGCAGCCCCCCGTTTGAGTTACTGTAACTGAATAGTTACCTGCTGCCGAAGCCGTAATTGCCTGCGTGTTTGCCCCATTGCTCCAGCCATAAGCATTACCGGCAGGTGCTGTTAAAACCACAGACTCTCCCTGGCAAAAAGTAAGTGACCCATTTGCAGCAATGACGCCGGGCGGCGCGGGCAACATGGTAAGCATAACCGGAGTCCTCGTATAACTTTCGCAATTCAAGGTATTATTCTTAGTTACAGCATAATAAGTAACAGTACCTATAGTATCCAGGATGGGGTTAGACACCTGTACTCCGCCGGAAGCCGCGGTATACCATATCACCGAAAAGCCGGCCGGCACTGAGGCTGACGCAGTAAGGGTAGGTAAGGGTACACCCTCGCATTGTGTTTGTACCTGGTCACCGCCACTCAACGGCGCATCTACCGTAACATTGTTTATCACAACCGGTAAAATGGCTGAAGGTGTCTGGCAGGTGGCAGAACTGGCAAAAACAGTCACATTCCCACTCACCGTACCGACGGGGTAACTTACAGAGATGGCGGCCGTGCCTTGCCCGGCGCTGATCACAGCTCCCGCAGGAACTGTCCAGGTATACGAAGTTGCGCCGGCGATTGAGGGAACGGAATAAGGGATATTTGTCCCGGCACCGCATATACTGGCGCTGCCCGATATTGTACCAATAGTGTTAAAACCTGCCAGGGGTACCACCCGCCTTATAGCGATCGCCCTTTCACTCACCGCGCCCGACCCTGCATTTTTAGCAACAAGGGTAAACCAAATGCCTGCACCGGGCGCCAGGCCGGAGGCCGTGTATGTATTGCCGGTAATGTTCCCAGCCACCGAAACAAACTGCCCGGTATTCTCATCCAGTTTCAACAACTCGTATTGGCTGGCACCGGCTACTGCAGTCCAGAAAAATACCAACGACCCGTTACAGGTACTGCCGGTTGTTAGTCCGGCCGGGGTGCCTAAAATATTAAAATTAGTATCGCTTTCATCAGAGAGCGCGTCACTGGTTACCCTGATGCGGGCAGTAGCTGTACTCGTGCCTGCTGGTGGTATCCAGCTCCAACGGGTAACGTTGGAGGAAAGTCCGGAAATGATAGGGTTCCATGACACACCATTATTGAGGGAATACTCCAGGGTTTGTGTGCCTGTGAGGCCTGCATTGTCCCAGGTAATTGTTTCCGCAATGCCCGGACTAAAGGATTCTGACCCGTTGGGGAAAACCACTTCTATAAAAGGCAGATCAATACTCCAGCTGATGCTGTATTGCTGCGGGCCCACAGGGATAGCCGTACCGGTTACGCGTAATGTGTAGCTACCTGCCACCGGATTCAGCAGCACAACCTGCTCTATATTACTCACGTTATCAATACCCGTGGTGGCGGGTGACGAAGGATTTACAGGGTCCAGCAGCCAGGGCAGGCTGGTAGTGGCGCCATTGATCACAGAAAGATCCAGATTATTGACCAGCGCAGGCTCAGCGTTTGCCGTGGCAGCAGGATCATTCCAGGTGATCATTACGCTCAGCTTTACCGCACCGGGAGGTACATTGATCAAAAGATCATTGCTGCCTCCCGTTGAAAGTGTATTCAGGGCATACCTGTTCTGTTCCAGGATTTTTACTGCCGAAAGTGCATTGAGCCGGCCATAACCGAAACGATAATCAGGTCCTGCATTACCGAGGTCATGCGCGGTATTTAATAAAACATTTTTTATTAATGAAGAAGCGGGATTCGTATTGCCGTTGAGCTGCCTGTAACGCTCGACCAGCAACGCAGCAGAACCTGCTACACCCGGTGTGGCCATGGAAGTCCCGCTGAAGGTTGCATAGGCATTGTTTAATACCGTAGAGAGAACCCCGGTACCGAGAGAGCTGATCTCCGGTTTAACCCTGCCATCTGCAACAGGGCCAAAACTACTGGTTCCGGAAATGCCCTCCGAACTGGTAATATCCGCCACCACTATATTGTTTTTAGCCGACTTACCGGCGCTGGTGATGGTACTCCAACCTCCGCCGCAGGCGGTTTGAGAATTACCGGCAGAATGCACATGCAGGTGATCGGGAAAATTATTCAGGTTAAGATCAGTATTTCTGCTTGTAGTGGAATATGCCACAGCGCTGCTGCTGAGACCGCAAGCAGGGGTACCACTGCCATAAGAGTGGCTGCTTACAGAAAGACCCTGTGCAGGAATAGCGGACGCCAGTTCTGCGGGTATATTTCCGGCAAAATCAAAAGAAAAAATCCGGCTCAGCGGAGCCATGCCCCGGGCTTTTGGATTTACCAACCCGCCACCACCCAGGGTGCCTGAACAATGCGTACCATGATCGGTGAAAGTTGATGTTTCCATTAAAGTTATCCTGGAATTCACCGGTGCAAAATCAATATGTCTTTGCACTTCACCTCCATCCCAGATGCCGATATTAATTCCGCTTCCCTTCAGTTGCCGCATGCCATCATTAAGTGTATTCACTCGATGCAGGCTTCTGCCTAACAAATTTTCTTTTACGTTCGGAGGATCGATGGCTTCTACCCATTGCACAAAAGGGAGGTTGAGCAAGGCGGGTAAATTTTGCTGTGGCAGACGTACCGTGAAATTCCTGAAAATGGAGACCTCTTCTAAGATCATTGCACCCAAAGCAACAAATGACGGGCTGACCGCGTAACCTGGCAACATTTTAAAAGTCGTAATGGTGAGGTCCACCATACCTTGCGCTTTCACAGCATGTTCCGGGAAAACACCACGGAATAATGAAGGCTTGGTTTTGTGGGCCGGCTCTAACGGGAACACGCTTCTCACCCGCGTTTTTCTTAACCCGTCCAGGTTAAAATTGTTAGACAGCGCTGCAGTGTAGGTGTAGTTAGGTATATAATCCAGTAATTCTACACCATCTTTTTTTAATTGTTTTTTGTCGTCTTCGGTGGGCAGACTGGCGAACTGCAACAGCACGTAGCCATGGTCAAGAAAACGGATCTTCTCAAATATCGGCGAGCTTTTGGTCAATGCACTCAAATTAGCTTCCGGGATGAATTTGCCGGAATGAAGCAATATGTTGTAGTCCTGTTTTTGGGCTATTATCAAAGAGGGAATACACAACAACAGCAACAAATAAAATATGCGGGTGGTAAATTGGTACATGGAAGGTTTTATGAAAGAGATTTGGTTTAAAGATATAAATGAAAACTGTTCTCCCGGCCAATTTAGAAATATTATTTTAGCTTGATTTGGTCGATCCTGTGGGTAACCATGCGTGCAGGGATATTAAGAACCGTTGCCTGCGAGGCCACCAAATAAACGGGGTTATTACAAATTTCCCTACCTTAACGGCATGAAGCATTTTAAGTTTTATTCCAAAAAAGATATTCTTTCAATTACAAAAGTTCGTCGTTATGAAACGAGGATAGGGGAGCGCGTGCAATACATCGGAACAGGCGCTGATTGGCCACAAGCACTTGCAAAATCCGGTGCTAAATATGTGTTACTGGGTATACCTGAGGATATCGGTGTGAAGGCCAATCATGGACAGGGTGGCGCCGACACCAACTGGTTACCGTTTCTCCATGATTTTTTAAATAACCAAAGCAATGATTTTTTTACAGGGGAAAATGTACTGCTGCTTGGGCATTTTGATTTTGGCGACATGAAGTACCTCATTGAAAACAATGCTTACAATCCGGAAGAACTGGTTGATGCTTACCGGCATGCCGTGAACCTGATAGACGAAGAAGTGGAAGATATGATGAAGCTAATTGCCGCAGCTAAAAAAATACCAATAGTGATAGGCGGCGGACATAATAATTCCTACCCCATCATAAAAGGCGTAAGCAAGGGATTGCACAAGGCAGACCTGATCCCGCTTGCACAGATCAACTGCATTAACCTGGATGCGCATACCGACTACAAAAGTATGGAGGGCCGTCACAGTGGTAATGCCTTCCGTTATGCAGAGGCGGATGGGTATATGGGGAAGTATTCCATTATTGGGATGCATGAAAATTTTGTCCCTCAAAACGTTTTAACGGATATACATGCTAATCCTTTTATTCAATACTGCAGTTATGAAGATATCTTTATTCACGAGAAAAAGAATTTTATCCAGGCTATTGCACATGCTACGGGTTTTACCGAGGACACTTTTACGGGGATAGAACTTGATATCGATTCGATAGAAGATGCATTGAGCAGTGCGTGTACTCCTTGCGGCATCACGCCCTTGCAGGCAAGGCAGTACATTAACTTCGCATCTACAGACGCTAAAGTAGCTTACCTGCACATTTGTGAAGGTGCATGCCAGTTGGCTGATGGCACAAAGGATGACAAAACGGGACGACTGATCAGCTACCTCGTTTCCGATTTTGTGAAAGCCAATACTACAGACTAACACGACTACCGTAACCCGGTAACAAAGATGAAGCAGAGCCAAACATAAAATAAGAATGCCATTTCGGATGAAATGGCATTCTGTTGAAAAGGTTATTTTGAGTTTATTGTACCGGCTCCAGGTATTGGGCATACGCATAACCTTCTTCTCCATCGGCGGTCCTTACCAACCACCACTGGTCGTTACTGCGGCTCACCAAAGTTATTGTTTCGCCGTGTGCTGCTTTCCCCACGATCGGTTGATCTGTACCGGGGCCTTTCCTGATATTCAGGTTACTGCTTTCGGTAACTACTTTTACTTGTGTTACTGCTGCATCCATCCCCACTTTAATATTCATGATAAGGTCCCCACCGGTAAAGTTGGGGTCTATCTGGCCATATTTCTGCCATAACTGGTCTTTCACCGCGCCGCTGGGGGCTGTGCCGTCGATGTATAATACGCCATCCTGCTCTCTCACCTGCAGGTCAGTTACCCCTGCTGCTGATGCTGCGTCTGTTAACGCTTTATATTTTTCTGTTGCTGCCATAATTTGGTTCCTCCGGTATTATTTAATGGTTAGATTATTTTCGATTTTTCTAGGCTTCAGGGAATTTAATGCCATCATTAAATTTGGCAGGGAAGCCTTGCTGATCTCACCTGTAAGTGTAATTACGCCGTCATTAACGGTTGCATTTACGCCGGGATAATCTTTGGTGGCATCCCTCACTCCGCCGGAAAGAGGATCATCTGCGGTAATTGTAACAGGGGCTGCTGCCGGAACCGTTGTTGTGTTGTTCTGAACTGTTTCCACACCTTTCACAGCTTTCGCTTTGGTTTCCGCTGTAGTCCTTGCAGTTTCATCTGCAACTTCCCCACTGAGTGTAGCCACACCTTTATCCACCATTACCATGACTCCTGCAGTAGAAGGATCTTCCTTAAGACTTTTTTCAATAGACGCTTTCACATCTGCATCTTTAGGTTTGCAACCTGTGAAAGACAAACCGGCAACTAAAACAAGTGCTGGCAGAAGTTTTAAAATTTTCATTTGTTTGCTTTTTGGTGATAAAAGAAAACAGTATAACAAATATAATGCTACAAAATCCGGTCATTAAAAGTTTTTAAAGGCAACCCAATCTTCCTCCATCTATGGGTAAATTTATCCCGTTTATGTAGGCAGCAGCGGGAGAGGCCAGGAATGCCACTGCTGCGCCAAATTCTTCGGCACGTCCTATCCGGCCCGCAGGTATCTCGGCCACGAGTTCATTCATCACCTGTTCTGCTGTTTTGCCGGTTTGTTCCACTTTTTTTTGAATGACGTAATCTGCACGAACCGTTTTTGTAAACCCAGGCAACACGTTATTTACAGTGATCCCATAAGGACCCAGCTCCGCCGCAAGGGTTTTACTCCAGTTAGCCACTGCCGCACGGATCGTATTGCTTACGCCCAACCCGGGAATGGGTTGTTTTACCGAAGTTGAAATAATATTAATGATGCGGCCGTATGCTGCTGCTTTCATCCCCGGCACAAGCGCTTTGGTTAAGATATGGTTACAGAGCAAATGATTATTAAATGCCTGCAGCATTTCTTCCACCGTGGCATTTAATACTGTACCTCCTGCAGGCCCCCCGGTATTGTTCACGAGTATGTTCGCGGTGTTGCCAGCTTCCAGGAAACGGTTAATTGCTGCGATCACCTGGTTACTATCATTAAAATCAGCTGTCAGCCATTGATGGTTCTGTCCTTTGCCGGCATCCAGTGCCTGTGCAGCCACTTTTAGTTTCTCTTCGTTGCGGGCGACGAGCACTACATTGGCACCCAATAAAGCCAGTTCAACTGCGCTGGCATAACCAAGGCCCTGCGTGCTTCCACATACCACAGCCGTCTTGCCTGTTAAGTCTAAATTCATAAATTATTTTTTGGAGAATAATACCAGGTCAGCCATCAAACCTGTTTAAACCCGGTTTCAAGTTTTAATTTTTCCACAACATTAAAGATTATAGGACACATGGCATAATGTGTAAGGGTGCCGAACAACCGATCTTTAAAATTTTTGCGGTCTAAATGGGGAAATTCCCTGCACTCCGAAAAGCGATGTTCATACACCGTACACATCTTATTTTCCAGGAAATGACAGGGGATGGTATTGATGATCATTTGTCCCTGCATGCTGTGCTCGATATATTTTTCCCGGAATGTTGTTTCTTCAATCCCGAGATGGTTGGATACAGTTTTGGCTTCTTCGGGGGTGACATTTATCATCAGCGTTTTGCAACATGCCCCGCATTTTGTGCAATCAACCAGGGGGCTGACCTCTTTATCCAGGCGAAAAACAATTTCATCAATGGCATCAGTATTCATATTGGCGAGGAATTGCCGGAAAGCATCATTTTCATCTTCCCTGCCGGCAGCCAGTGACCTGATCAATTCCCTATTTGTTTCCAGTGCGGCGATAAAGTGTAAATTTCACCGAAAGTAAACCTTCCCCCATGGGCAAGGAAATAAATTTTTTGACACATTAATATAAAAGTGCCGGTGACGGCATGTCGCTGTTGCTGTATGCAGCTTTTAGTGCTTTTTTGTAGTGAATTTGTTTTGTATTATCTTTTTCCTTTTCTGCAATTAATCCCATTGCCCACAAGGCATAAAAGTTGTTTGGATTGATCTCAAGATCTTCTAACAAAAACTTTTTGGGGGTCGAATGGGCGTTATTTTTTATCAGCGCATTAGACAAGTAATGGCGGGCAGGAATCAGCCAGTCCCTGGGTTCAGTATAAATGAGTTTATCCTCCGAGATAACCGCTTCCTTGTAAGAGGCAATTGCTTTCACGAGGTTACCTTCCTTTTCGGCAATTGTTCCTTCCAGTATTTTATCAGCAACCATTCCCTGGTCGTAAGGAATATTAAAGGGCTCCAGCCGTATTCGCAGATCGGGGTGGTTAAGCTTTTCTTTCAATGTGGCCAGTGAAGCCTTTGCACCGGGCAGATCGCCTGTGTTGGCCATTGCCATTCCCCTGGCCCAGCTATTCAACAGGTCGCCAAAAACATAGTTAGGGGAGATAGGCTGTTCGGCGAGGACTGCATTCCATTTACCGTAACGCACATTTACAAACTGGGGTGTGAGGTAAATGTATTGAATAAAATTGCCGAGCGGGTGGGGCAGGGATAAAAATGAAGTGTCAAAGCTGGCCGCACAGTCCCGGGCGGCCCGGAGGCTGGTATTGTAGCCTGGTTTCATCATTGCGCAGGCTGCTTTCATATGGTAGTTATGGATCTGGTAGAGAAAAGCATTATTCACCACATCGGGATACAATGTTTTGTATTTTTCGTACCCGTTCAATGAAAGATCATTCACGGCCATTCCTTTATCATAGTTGCCGGTGCGGATGTAAATATGGGAGGGCATATGCACCATATGCGAAACATCCGGCATCATTTTTCCAAGCCTGTCTGCACTTGGTAAAGCACGGCCCGGATCCGGCGAGGCTTCCACCATATGGATATAATAATGATTTGCCCCGGGGTGCTCCGGGTGTTGTTGCAGTACGCTCTCCAGCACACTAACAATTTCCGGGGTCCAGGGATGGGCCTTACCATTGTGTTCCCAGTATTCCCAGGGATGCTGCAGCATCATGGCATCGGCAAACAGTGCACCGGCATCAGCGTCATTTTTAAATTGCTGGTATACGGTTTTCATTGCGGTTGCATAACGTTGATTCAGTTCCTTCCTGCTTATGGTACTGTCCAGGCTGTACCGCACCAGCATCGCATTTACCAGGGCTTTCTCTTTAGGAGACGCGGCAGCCGATAGTTCAGCCGCTTTTTCGGCAGCACGGATAGCATCCGGCACTGTGGCATAAGCGAAATCATTGATATTGGGACCATAAGCCAGGGCCTGGGCCCAATAGATCATGGGATTCCTGTCATCAAATAACTGGGCCTTTTTAAATGAAGCCATGGACTCTATGATATGAAAAGCATAATACATATTGATTCCCTGGTTAAAATAAAACCGTGCACTGTCGGAGGAAGAAACGATTGACCAGGCATAATTACCCCAACCCGGAAGGGGTTTCATTGCTGCTGCGAGGCTATCTACATCAAGGAGGTTCCAGTCTGGCGAACAATTCATTACCTGCCGGGCTTTGTAGAAGCTGCTGCGGGTTTCAGCAGCCGTTAGCACCTGCTCCTGTTTTGTGGCAAACCGGAATCCCAGCACAAGCAAAAGGGCAAATAAGACTTCCAGCAACAATATTTTCTTATTCATAACAATAATTTTGAATAAGAAAGGTATTTAATTTCCGGCTGAAATGCAATACCAGCAGGCATCCCCAACTCCGGTGATAATTAATAACACCTGTGGGTAAAACTGTTTTACTAAAAATCATAGCATTCTTTATATTCGCACGTCTAAAACCCGCTGCTGTTTTTTGCACATACAAGCCAGGACAATTATATACCCCGGGCCGCCCTGCACGCTGAAAACCAAACCAACGGGTTATAACACAAATATTATGGCTGAAAAAAATCTATTTGATTATACGGAAGAAAATATCCGGAGCCTGGATTGGCAGGAACATATCCGCCTGCGCCCGGGAATGTATATCGGTAAACTGGGTGATGGCAGTAGCCCGGATGATGGCATTTATGTTTTACTCAAGGAAGTGATCGACAACTGCATCGATGAACATACCATGGGGTATGGTAAACATGTGGACGTAAAGATTGACGGAAAAGTGATTACCGTGAGAGATTACGGCCGGGGTATCCCCCTTGGTAAAGTGGTGGACGTGGTGAGTAAAATGAATACCGGTGCAAAATATGACAGCAAAGCTTTTCAGAAAAGTGTGGGACTGAATGGTGTGGGAACCAAGGCGGTGAATGCACTGAGCAACCACTTTAAAGTAACGGCTTTCCGGGAAGGGAAAGAAAAAACTGCAGAATTTGAAAGAGGGCTTCTTACCAAAGAGTATAAGGAAGCCGCCACTAAAGAAGACAACGGCACGCTGGTCACCTTCATCCCAGATGAAAGTATTTTTAAAAACTTTCATTTCGTGCAGGAATACCTGGATAACCAGTTCTGGAATTATTGTTACCTCAATGCAGGCCTGGTGATGAACCTGAATGGCAAGAGGTATATAAGTAAAAATGGCCTGCTGGACCTCCTGCAACGCAAGACCAATGAAGACGAGATCCGCTATCCCATCATACACCTGAAAGGGGAAGATATTGAAGTAGCGATCACCCACGAGAACAGCTATGGTGAAGAATATTATAGTTTCGTAAACGGCCAGTTCACAACCCAGGGTGGTACTCACCTTGCAGCTTTCCGGGAAGGTTATGTGAAAACGATCAGGGAATTTTTCAAAAAAGATTATGACGCCACGGATATCCGGGGCAGCATCTGCGCGGCAATTTCTGTGAGGGTGCAGGAGCCTGTGTTTGAGAGCCAGACTAAAACTAAATTAGGTTCCCTTACGGTGAGCGAAGGCGGCCAGAGCATGAAAAATTTTATCGGGGATTTCCTGATGAAGGAACTGGATAATTTTTTACATCGCAATCCTACAACTGCCGACGCTATCAAAAGACGAATAGAACAAAACGAGCGGGAGCGGAAAGAACTGGCCGGAATTAAAAAACTGGCGAATGAAAGAGCAAAAAAAGCCAACCTCCACAACAAAAAATTGCGTGACTGTAAATTTCATTATAATGATGAACCTACGGGCAAAGACAAGGATAACATCATTGAAAAACAAAAAGAGAGTACGATTT